>NZ_LWBL02000007.1 GCF_001644195.2 Bacillus marinisedimentorum
GGATGTCGCACTTGTGCCTGCGGTGAAAGCGAGTACCTGCAACGGAAATCAACACTAACGTTTAACAGACATTTTTTAGCTGGAATCCCCTATTTACGGGCTTGAACAAAACAAGGGTGTAAAAACTTCATACAGATTATGACATGTTTCTACAAAAGCAATTTTTTTACACCGTTGTAACTGTGTGGTTTTCCGTACAGTTGTTTGGCACACTGTTGTTACTGTCCGAAATATTGGACACTATTAATGAAAATGAATTCTTATTGTCCGAGTTCCCGCACACTCATGTCATGCAGACTCTTTGATTCTATTGTTTTTCCCTTCTTAAAACGGGAGTTTTTTTAAAAAATAAATATTCCGATATAAAAAACTGGTGAAGAAGTAAAAAAACTGCATATTTCTACAATTATTTTGTTATCATCTCATGAAATGTATGGAATTCCAAACACCCTATCGCCATGCTGCATATTGTGTCCGATTTCACAGACGTTTTACATAATAACGCTTTCAATATGTACGGTTATTCATACAGTTATAGATGATTGCCTGGCAATTGCCAGGCAATTCTTCAAACATTCCTGCCCCGGAAGAACAAATGCGCAAGGCGCCTGCTTAGCGGCGTACACATAAGCGGGGTACCCGCAGGAAGGTGCTCTTTCCTTCCGGAGGGGGGCACCGCTTATGACGATAGCGGCTGGCGCCTGGAGTTGGACGATTCCCTTCTGGCTTTTTATCCCCAACGCTTACTTTTATAATTTCCTTAACAATAAAGAAAACTCGCCGATGGCGAGCCTTTAGGCGAAGACAGAGGCGTAGCTGCCCTTATCTATAATCTTAAAATTGGCCACTGCGTGGAAAAACTCCCTTGCTGACAATTTATACTTTCCTATATGGTAAAAAAACTGACGCCTTAAGGCATCAGTTTTTCGCTTCCTTCCGTGATTCCATGTTTGTTCATTTTTTCGTATAAGGTTGAACGGCTGATGTGAAGGAGCCGGGCTGCTTTCGTTTTATTTCCGTTTGTGATTTGGAGGCTGTCCATGATGGCTTGCTTTTCAGTCTCCTCAAGAATCAGCTCAAGAGGACTCACCGACTCGGGCGCCCTCGTTCCGGTGACTTTCTCGGGCAAATGCTCCGGTTGAATGGATTCACCGGCATCGATTAAGTTGATTGCCCGCTCAAGGACATTTTCAAGTTCCCGGACATTCCCCGGCCAGCCGTAATTCATCAAATATTGCGCTGTTCTTTCTCCGATCCCGCCAACTTGCTTATTCAACTGGCCCGACAGTTTATTCACCAGGTACCTGGCCAAAAGGAGGGTATCGCCGGCACGATCCCGCAATGACGGGATGTTCACCGTGATGACATTCAGGCGGTAAAAAAGGTCCACTCTGAATTCACCTTTGTCGACCATTTCCTCCAAGTTGCGGTTTGTCGCGGCAATGATACGGACATCAATCGATTTGCTGCTTGTTGCACCGATTTTTTCCACTTCTCTTTCCTGCAGGACCCGTAAGAGCTTCACCTGCATATGGATCGGCAATTCTCCGATCTCGTCAAGGAAGATCGTCCCTCCGTCAGCCGCTTCAAATTTCCCTTTTTTGCCGCCTTTACGGGCACCTGTGAAAGAACCCTCTTCATAGCCAAACAGCTCTGACTCCAGCAAATCTGCAGGTATGGCCGCACAGTTCACTTTTACGAAAGCTCCGAATGACCTTGTGCTCGCATTATGGATCGCATGGGCGAAAAGCTCTTTTCCAGTCCCGCTTTCCCCGAGCAGCAGGACATTAGAATCAGTCAAAGCCGCCCGCTCAGCAATTTTCTTTGCCTGCTCAAGCTGCTCGCTTTCCCCGATAAGATTGTCAAACTGATACTTCGCTTTATTTATTTCTTTAAGTTCACCCCGGTATTGCTCCAGCTCTTTCTCCATTTTGCGGATTTGCCTGTGAAGGGAGTTCAAATCGCTCAGATTGCGGAAAAGCACTTTGCCGACCGCACCGGTGATAACGCCGTTTTTAATGATTGGAATCCGCGTTGCGATCATATAATTGCCTTTTATTTTTTGGAGGCTGGCGATTTCCGGCTTTCCGGTTTTCACGATCAAGTGCATGCGGGTGTTTTCAATGACATCCGATACATGTTTGCCGATTACCTCTTTCTCTGACACACCGAGGAATTTGGCGTATTCTTTGCTCAGCATCGTGATATACCCTTCCTCGTCCACAACAACAATCCCATCATAAGCGATATCCATGATTGTTTTCAAAATTTCAGACGTGTTCCTCTCACTTGTCAGTTCCACCATCGCACTGTGATAATCAGTGATATCATTCAATACAGCTACAGCGCCGATTTCACGTCCCTCCAATTGAATCGGTGTACGGTTGACAATCAGTGACATGCCATTACACTCAATGGCCTTGCCGCCCGTTCCGCTGCCCGATTCGATCAAATTCCTGATCTGTGTATTCGGCAGAGCTTCATTAAGGGGCTTTCCAATAACCTCTGCAGCCTCGATCTTCAAAATCTGTTCAGCTTTTTTATTTATTATCGTTACTTTTCCATCAGGATCCGTAGACACAATACCGTTATTGGTAGACTCTAGAAGCGCCTCCATGCTCGTTGCCATATTTTTGTATTTTGTATAATAGGCTTTGAGGAGATCCGTTTTGGTCAGCATACCAACAAGGCGTTCCCGACGGTCTAAAACAGGGAATTTTTCCACTATCTCATCAAAGATGACAACTGCTTCTTCATCTTCATATATGAATTTGACCGAAACATCCATAATGTCATTTACCGGCGTCTCGCCCTCCAGCCCCTGCTGGACCGCATCAATCAATTGATTGTTGGTGACAATGCCGATAAGGCGCTGGTCATCATTGACGACAGGCACACTGTCAATTTGGTGTTCCTTCATCACATTAGCGACCTCGCGCACACTGCTGGCGGTTGATACTGCGATCGGGCTGGGGCTCATTACCGCTTTGACTTTCATCGTAACAGCACCTTCTTTTTAAAAATCATACTTACTGTATTATAACCAGCAAAAAAAAGAAAAGATACCGTTACGGTACCTTTTCAAGAATTGGTTATCGTTATCGTTTTCCTGATTAGTCTCTTTCAACTACGAGAGATGTGCCCATCCCGCCGCCGATGCAAAGCGTTGCAAGACCGGTTTTAGCGTCACGCTTCATCATCTCATACAGCAAAGTGACAAGAATTCGGGTTCCGGAAGCTCCAACCGGGTGTCCGAGCGCGATTGCGCCGCCATTGACGTTCACTTTTTCCGGGTCAAGTTCCAAATCGCGCACAACCGCAAGGGACTGGGCCGCAAATGCTTCGTTCGCTTCGATTAGATCGATGTCTTTGACATCCATATCGATTTTTTCAAACGCACGCTTAGTTGCCGGCACCGGCCCGTAACCCATGATTTTCGGATCAAGGGCAGCAGATCCCCACGACTTGATTGTCGCCAGCGGCTTAAGGCCAAGCTCGTCTGCTTTTTCTTTAGACATCAGCACGACCATCGCTGCACCATCATTGATGCCTGAAGCGTTACCGGCTGTCACTGTACCGTCTTTTTTGAACGCAGGGCGGAGTTTTCCCAGTTTTTCCATTGTCATGCCGTGCTTCGGATATTCATCTGTATCAACAATCTTTGGCTCACCTTTGCGCTGCGGAACTGTAACCGGAGCGATTTCATCATCAAAACGGCCTTCTTTTTGGGCCTTTTCGGCACGCTGCTGGCTGCGAAGCGCGAATTCGTCCTGCTCTTCACGAGTAAGGTTCCACTGTTCAGCGATGTTTTCTGCTGTGATGCCCATATGGATATCATGGAATGCATCTGTCAGGGCATCTTTGATCATGGTGTCGACGATTTTCCCATCACCCATGCGCTGGCCCCAGCGCGCATTCGGCATTACGTAAGGCGCCTGGCTCATGCTTTCGATACCGCCGGCAAGCACGACATCCGCATCGCCCAGCTGGATGAACTGCGCACCCATGCTTACTGTCCGCAAACCTGATCCACATAGTTTGTTGATTGTGATTCCAGGAACCGATTCAGGCAATCCAGCTTTGATTGCAACTTGCCTGGCCGGGTTCTGGCCAAGGCCGGCTGACAAAATGTTTCCAACCAGCACTTCATTTATCTCTTCCGGACTCACACCGGCACGTTTAATTGCTTCTTTAGCTGCTGCAACACCAAGGTCGACAGCTGAAACTGATGCAAGCGTTCCACCGAATGTTCCTACAGGTGTTCTGGCTGCTCCTACAATAACTACTTCTCTCATTTTAAAATCCTCCTTCTTCATTTCGATTTCGGTAAAATTAATATGCAAAAATCATGCCAATTAGATTGACCGTTGAAATTTTGCCGATCATATTACGCTTGCCAGGATGGCAAATATGCTGATGTTGAATTGTGTAATGATACTTAATTGCCCTGAGCCTGATTTAAAAGATGCTGCTCAATGACGCGCTCCACTTTCGGCAAAACATAATGGCTTCCTTCTCCATTTTTCACATCTTCAATCAACATGACTGTCAGGAAGCCGCCTTTTTCTGCATCAAAAGCAACAAACCAGCCATTTTCCTGCCCTTTTTCGTCCTTGCTCATCTTCAGTTCAGCTGTTCCGGTCTTGCCGGCCAGTTTCACCTCCGGAACATCGACCGAGCGGGCTGTTCCGTTCGGCGATTCAATGACCTGGATCAAGTCCTGGCGGATGATATCGGCCGTCTGTTCACTCATGACACTTTCATGCCATACTTCACCTTGCTCTGCACTTTGCATGATCAGCTGAGGGCTGATCAAATTGCCCTTATTAAGAAACGGTGTATACATAAAGGCAAGATGAACCGGTGACGTTTCCACCTGGCCCTGTCCGTACCCGGTATCAGCAAGCCGGACTTCACTCTTGATTCCTTCTTCTCCTGCAAGTATCGATTGGTAAACCGGATAGGCAAACGGAACATTTTCATAAAACCCATACATTTTGGCTGACTCCATGAATTTTTCCTTGCCGATTGCCAGGGCTGCCTGGGCAAAATAGATGTTATCAGACATGACAAGGGCTTTTTGGAGGTCGACCGGCCCGCCTGGATCCGAAACCCGGGTGACATGATAGCCGCCCCATGATGAATCCTTTTTCCATGTTTTCCCGGAAACATTAATCGTCGTTTCAGGGGTGATCGCACCTGTTTCAAGTCCGATTGCCGCTGTAATCGGCTTGAATGTCGATCCAGGCGCATAGCGCATGCCGAATCTGGCCTTCAGCTCGTCTTTGCCGGCACCATCTCCCGGCCGGTTCGGCAGCTGATCATTTGGATCGTATGACGGAGCGCTTGCCATTGCCAAAATCTCTCCGGTCTTTGGATGAATGGCCACGCCGGCGCCCTGTTCACCTTCGAGCTGCCGGTACATGCCTTCCTGAATGGAAATATCAATGGCAAGACGTATCGTTTCCCCGTGCTGCGCCGGCTTTTCTGCAAGTACTGTACGATCTCCTTCTCCGCTTACGATATTAATCCTGGCCCCCGCTTCACCGCGGAGTTTTTCTTCAAACACTTTTTCAAGGCCGCGCCGTCCAATCATATCGTTCGGTCCATAACTTTTGTCAGGGTGCGCCTCTAGATCCTCTGCCGTTACTTTCGCTGTATATCCAGTCAAATGAGCGGCAGCTTCCTTATATGGGTATACCCTGTCCGACACTTCTCTTACCATGGTTCCTTTTACAGCCTGGATTTGTTTGCTTGTTTCAGTCTCGTCGGCCGGTATCCGGGCAATCGGAACAAAGCTTTCAGGATTGACCCATGACAAACCGAGCTGCTTTCGGATATGATCCTCTCCAACACCAAGGATTTCAGCCGCCTCTTTGACCGACTGATCTTCCTGGCCCTCCATCCGGCCGGGCACCATACCGACTTCAAGCACTGTTCCCTTTGTCGCAAGCTTCACGCCATTGCGGTCCTCAATATCACCGCGTTCGGGCGGCAGTGCTACCGGGATAACTTTATCCCCCGGAGCGAGTTCAGGAAAAATCAATGTCGTATCCCACTTGACCGTCCAGCGTGCCTCTTCCTCGATCTCTTCCTGACGGAGGGTCGCCTCATGTTCGAATTCAATCGGACCGGCAATCGTATCCATCTTTACGCGATACGGAAATGTGACCGTCCCGTCCTCACCCGGCTCCGTTTCTTCTTCCGGACGGTCAAATTCCACCTTGAGATTGCTGACATCAAGGTCTTCATAAATTTTTTCATACCGGCCGGTGAAGTCCTCTTTCGCTATTCTTTTTTTCGTTTCTGCCGTAAGCATGCTGTACATGCTGTTAAAATCTTTATCATTCCAGTGCTCCACATAGTTCGCAAAAGCGTCTGCAGGCTTCGGTTTTTCCGCACACCCGCTTAATGCAAGTAAACTTAGTGCAGTTAGAACTAGAAATAAGAAAAAAAAAGGTCTGTTCCGCATGTTGATCTCCCTTCCATGCTTCGGCTCTTACTAAAACTGTAAATGCGCCTGCACCTTGCAATCAATTAATCTGCTCCGCTAAAAGAAAAGGCTGAGGTCAAACTGTAATAATTCAGTCATTGTGGAAACAACCTGGAATTCCACTCTTAACAACAATTGATTTCACAGGGTAAAACGCACAATAGAAAAAATTTTGAGAGGTGTGCTTTTTTATGAAAGAGGTTATTCCATAAAAGCACTCTTTAATGGAATAACCTCTTGAATAGGATAGCGTTTATTCTGGAACTTATCCATTCCTTTCCGCTGCAGGCATTCGATTTACGCCGGGCGTCCGGGAAGCCTCCAACAACTTTAATCGCACTAAAATTGTCAGGTGACACCAGTTATTGTCATCCTGTTAACTGGTATGCTGTTTCTATTTAAACCGGCAGGCCTTTCGATTCCCCGATTTCAAGCTTTTCGGTTATAAGCGCCTCGATTTTTTCTTTTTCCGCTTTCGGAATCAGCATCGTCTGATGTTTGCGTGTAAAAAACGCCTGCTTATGATACACACATAGCCGGTAATGAAGTCCGCTCCCGTTCCAGCGATAGGAGCTGATATCCTCCCAGGGAATGGTGAACCCATTTATAGTAAGCCCTTTCGTTCTGATTTCCATCACATTGAATAACAGAACGAGAGTAAAACTGTAAAGCATCCCCATCGGAAACAAAAAGAGAAGATGGTTTGAAACAGGCAATAAGAACATCCCTGCTGCAGCCCCAAGGACAAAGATTGCCGCCAAGACGACAGCAGTCCGGTACTGCCATGTGTTAGTGGACTTTATGACAATCGAACCGAATTCAGTCTGGAAAACATGTCCGTACGGATATAAAATATCGCCGAACCCTTTCTGCCTGAAAAAGTGATAAACGACCAAGCTGAAATTAACGGCAAAGAGAAACAGGGCTGTATACACTACCATAACAGTCCAGTCCAAACCATATGCCCCCTTTTTTGGCCTTTCCGAAAAATGCTTTCAGGCTCAGCCTCAATCAAGATGTTTATGCTTCTATTTACTTTTTCTAAGTAAATTAAGAAATTCCTGCTTCAGAGACCGTGAATACTGAAATTTTGTTAGTGATGGTGTATGATTTAGTCGAAAAATGCGATTGGTGGAGGGCGCTTTGGCACGTACTTTAGTGAACAATTTAAGTTTTTTCATTCGCCAATTCGCTCTGTATGCCGAGCCGGCTTATTAAAACTATATCTGCCCAGTCCGGTGTTTATTCCCTCTGCAATGACAAAGCGATCATTTCATACTTCTCTTCCTAAAAAGACAAACTAGGAAAAAGGAGGGATGAAAATGGCAGAGGATAAAAAGCGGGGCCGGCAAATGGAAGTTGAGCATCCGCACATCAGGGAAATCGAGCACGTCACAAGGCATCCAGGAATCGAACAGGATTTCAATATGCGTGTTCCGGCACAGCCTCCGGCAGATATTACCGGGCTGGAAACCGGAAATGAAGCAAAGGGATGATTTTTTCAAAAAAAAAAAGGAGGAAAAAACCCCCGTCACGCCCAGCAGGTTACGCCGGCGGTTTTTTCTGCTGGTTAGAGGTCATCCGTGAATCTGTACAGCGCTTCAGCAACGCCGTTTTCATCATTGCCTGCCGTAGTCATGGAACATAATGATTTAATCTCCGGCTTCGCATTTCCCATCGCGACACTGTAGCGCACTTTTTCAAACATCGAGACATCGTTGAAATTGTCGCCGATGGCCATGGTGTTTTCCATCGGGATTCCGAGGGAATCCGCCAGCTTCACCAGGGCATTTCCCTTAGAAGAATCTTTATGCTGCAGTTCAAAGTTATTGTCAGCAGAAGAGACGATGGAAACATGTTCGAGACCATGGAATTCAGCCCAGCCCTTTTCAAGCCGGCCGCGATCCATGGAAAAAGCGAGGACTTTATAATATTCTTTACTGCCTTCCATAATATCGGCAGCTGTTTTGAAATAGGTAAATTCACCCTGGTCGAAATGTTTGTTGATCATATAAACGAAATCCGTTTCATCAAATTCCGGATTTGCACTTTTAAAACGGTCGATTTCAGCGAGCATCCGTTCACGGCCATTATCCGGGGTGTAAATCGATTTATCGGTATAAACTTCGAAGTGGAAATTTTCCGCAGCGAGCCATGAGACGATACGGTCAATATCCTGTTCCCGCATCGGAATCGATCTCAGCAGTTCCCCTGATTTGGAATGTGCAGTGGCACCATTGGTACCGATCACATGGGTCTTGATTCCGGATCTTTCTGATATCGTATGGACGTCATAAAAGACCCGACCGGTTGCGATTGCCACTTCCACGCCATTTTCCTGGGCATAGCGGATGGCATCCGCATTCTCCCTGCTCACTTCTCCCCTGTTGTTTAATAGGGTTCCATCCATGTCAATTGCTACAAGTTTCATGCTGTCAACTCCTCATATTCTTGGGTCATCTTCTGTTGTCAGGATCGTAACTCCTGCCTGTTTTAATATCCGAAGGAACGGTTCATCAGGGAGCCTGTCGGTCACCAGGACGTCGATGTCCTGAAGTGAAGCGAATTGGTAGAAATACGGCTTGCCGAACTTTGAATGGTCGGTAAGCAGGATGACTTGATCGGCCTGGTCGATCATCTTCTTTTTGATCATCCCGTCTTCTTCATATTGAATGGCAAGGCCGGTGTCCATAATTCCGCCGACGCCGATAAACGCCTTGTCTGCATGATATTCCGCCAGCTTTTCAACTGCGGAAGTCCCGTATAAAAACCGGTGGTGCTTGTTGAGCCTGCCGCCAAGCAAATACATTTCGACACGGTCTTTTTGCGACAGGATTTCCACCTGGTTGATTGAATTCGTCACAACCGTGATATCCAGGGCTGTAAGGCTTTCTGCACAGGCCTGTACCGTTGTTGAGGTATCGAGAATTATGTTCTCCCCGTTTTTAATGAGGGAAGCCGCCAGTTTTCCGATTGCACGCTTTTCCTCAGATACATCCATCAGCCTGTCCTGATATGTTTTAAGCCTGCCTTCAATATCAGGTAAAACCGCCCCGCCCCGGGTCCTGTTCAAATCCCCTCGTTCCTCGAGTTTAACGAGATCACGGCGTGCTGTATCCCTGGACACATTAAACATCCGGCAAATGTGATCGACTGATATTCTTTTATGCTCTTTTAAATAATCAAGGATGGACGCCATCCGCTCTTCCTGATACATATTCGCTCTCCGTTATCTTAATGGTCTATGCGTTTATCATAAGTCTTTTTAAGTAATGATGCAACTTTTTGCAGTTATTTTATAATAATGACTTATATAAACTTAACATGACTTATTTAGGCTTAAATCGACATCATCCTAAAAGATGGACACTATAAGCAATGAACAGCTGGGCACCGAAATAAGACCCCATCACCAGATATTCAGCAATGGAAAACCGCTCCTTGAACCGGTTCCAGGCGAGCACTGCATCGGAAAAATAAAATAGCAGGGCGCCGCTGACAGCTGCTGTACTTCCTGTCAGTGCTGCAGCGAAAACCATGATCGAAATAACAGCAATGTAGGAAGTGACAGCGATAAGCAGCCCGTTCCCTCCTTCTTCGCTGACTTCTTTTTTTAAAGAGGAAAAAAACATGCTTCCAGAAATAACGAGGAACAGAACCGCAATGACCGGCAGTATGTCAAGAAACTTTAGCAAAGCTTCATTCCAGAAAGCCGCCGCGTATAAAAGATGTGCAGCGAAAAAGCTGGCAAGCCCCTGCAGAAAACGGTCTGATGGAAGCATAAGGAACACATCGCCGGCCATTGAAAGCAGCAGCCCGGCGATAATAAGCCAGCCGTAAATTGAGTTAAGGGCACCTCCGCTGATACTAAATAAAATGATTAACACCATTGTTCCCGGTTTTAATATGTACTTAATCATTTGTTTTTCATACCGGATTGCAGCCAGGTACACCCCGCCGGAAATGATGGCTGCTGCCGCAAAGGCAAACGCCGGATTTTCCATGTTGCGTCCCTCCTTTATTTGCCGATTATTTCTCCAGCAAGAGTGTAAATCCCTTCTGTTTTTTTGTGCCTGGTTCAATAAGAAGGCTCGCAGTGGGCTCCGGTTATTTTTTGGGGGCATTCGGAAGTTGGCATAAGAACGGCGGGCAGGGTTCAGGCTTGATTGCTTTCTCAGCGTGATTAGCAAACGGTTTGGTGTGAAAAACACGAATTATGGCGCGTAAAGGGAATTGCGGCGTGAAAAAGGGGGGGATTGGCGTGATTGTTGGAGTATACAGCGTGAATTAACGGCAGTTTGGCGCGTTTCCTGAATGTAAGGCGTGAAAGCGAATACGTCAACAGGCAGCGGCGGGAATACTTCTCCGTTTGGCGTGAAAACAGCTCGATTCGGCGTATACTACACGAGTTTTGGCGGGAAAATTTAAGTTGTTTTTAAAAGTGCCTTTTTTTTGCGGTATACTCGACGCCTGCAAAGCTCTTTCTTCTCTTGCTTTACCTAAACACCTTTGCGGAATCCTCCCCACTCCTATAACCAAATAAAAAAGGCCTCCTTTTACAGAAGACCCAAACTCTCCTATTGTCCCATAGCAAATTGCTGGCATTCACGTGCACAATGCATGCATACCCTGGCACAGTGCTGGGATTCGGGATCGGGAAATCTCATGCATTCGTTCGCACACCGCTGGCAGATATAAGCGCATATTCCCGCTAATCGGCGGGATTGCTTGCTGTGACGGCCCAGATAAGCAGTCATCGTGTGGCATATATCCGCACAGTCCCTCAGCAGATCCAGCTGTTTAGCACGCATCGCCACATCGCTCCGGTAATGGAGCATGTGAGTCATGTGTTCACATACCGCTGCACAATCCTGGACCGTTTTCAGAAGGCCCGGCGGCGGCTTGATCCCCATCCCCATGTGTCCTTGGCGCCCATCCATTCCATCAGACATCGGAACCTCATTTTGATAGTACATCCATATGACCTCCTGTATTTCACTGTCCCTGTCATGATATGAACATAGGGATGTCTAACATGCCCAAAACTTCAACTTGTTCTATGTAAAACAACTGTTTTTTATATCAATAAAAAGAACCGCCCTTCCGCCAGCGGTTCTTCCTACTCCAGCAATTTCCTGAACTCCGCTTCCCTGTCATCACACCGGATGAACCTTTCATCCAGGAGTGCGGCAAGAAGGTGCTGTTTGTACTCAGGATTGCTGATTTTTTGTTTAATCTCTTTTCTTTTTTCAAAAAGGAACTCCATGTATTCTTCATAATCGGCGGAATAGCCGGCTGCGATTTCATCGCGTATTTTCCGGGCGAGCTTCGGGCTCGCTCCTCCCGTTGAAACGGTGATGCAAAGACGCCCGCGCCGGATCACTGACGGCACATGGTAAGTGGACCGCTCCGGGTCATCGGTAATATTGATTAGTTTGTTCGGTCCCGCCACCACCGCGACTTCCTGGTTTACCTGTCTGTCATTGGTTGCTGCAATGATCAAGAATGCTCCTGCCGCCATATGTGATGAAAATCTCCTCCTGATCCAGCGGACAGCTTTTTTCCGCGCCAGATCACCAATAGCCTCAGTCACGTTCGGGGCAACGACAACCACCTCTGCTCCCGCATCAATCAGGGCATTCATTTTCCGCTCCGCAACCTTGCCACCGCCGACAACCAGAGCTGTCCTGCCTTTCAAATTCAGCATGGCTGGATACAAGTTTTTCACTATGCCTCATCTCCTGCAGCAGCCAATCCGGCAAGAAGCTCCTCAAGGCCTGCATCAAACCCGACAGGATCACACATGACCAGGTTTTTCGAAGGGGAACTTCTTTGGACTTCCGCTGCTGTTTTTTCCATCCGCTCTGTAAACTTCCCTGTAAACAGAAGATACGGCAGGATATAAATCGTGTCAAAGGGCTCCTGCACTAGATTTCCAAGTGCATCCTGATATGATGGCTGTGCCTCTTTTAAGTAGCAGGTGCGGACTGTGGTGCCGGAGCCCTGGTTGTCCATCAATTCCTCAGCCAATTTCTCCAGTTCCTTTGCCGACTCGTCTGTGCGGCTGCCGTGGCCTGTCAGCAGGACCGCTTCCGTTCCATCGCTTCGAAATCCTTTTTCAGCCAGTTTCCCAGCGAGGATGCCGGCCATTCCTGACCCCTTGCTTAATACGTCGCCATAGACAAACTCTACTTCCGGAAAGTTGTCTTCCGCCCGTTCTAAAGCGGACGGAATATCAACCAGGGCATGAATGCCGGAAGACAAGAGGACAGGCATGGCGATAATCCGGCTCGCCCCGCGCTCAATGCAGCGGCCGATCCCCTGTTCAATCGAGGGGGCGGCCAGTTCAAGAAACGCGAATTCCTGGATTGGCGCTTTAACGCGTGAGCTGGTCCTGCCAATGAAGCCGGCGAACTGGCGGTTCCCTGCTTCAGTCCGGCTGCCGTGCCCGATGTAAAGAATCGCATCCATGTCCTGTCCCTCCCTCAAGTCAGTTTATACTTTTTCAACAGACGCACACTGGCTGTTTGTCTTATCTAATAACGATATGATTCCTTCTGCATCAGGTGATTCCGCAATAGACGTATTTATTATTCCATGCCGGCGGGCTGCCTGTCCGGATTGTTCCCCGAAACAAGCGGCTTGAAGCGGTGCCAGCATGGCATCAGCATCCATGCCGGCTTGTTTCAGTGCATCTTTTAACAGTCCTGCCGATTTGGCGCACGGGAAAATGACGGTGTTGAGTTCAGCATCCTCAATCATGCGTTTAAAGATCGGAAAGTACGATTCATCCACCTTAGCTACGTGTGTGGTAAATAATTCATACTGATCATATTGAAGGGCAAAAAACCAGCGCTGCCCGTAAATGGAGTCTTCGCCTACGATCAAGGCAGGTTCACCTGAATGAATCGCGTTGAGATTCCCGGCCACTTCGGCCTGGAATCCGCATTTGTTTAGTTCTCTTACCGATTTTGAAGAACCCCCGAAAAGATTCGCTTTGATGCTGCGGATGTCTTTGCCTGCTTTAAATAGGTCTTCGAAAAAGATCTCAATGCTTTCAGGGCTGGAAAAAATGATCGTTTCGTAAGTCTCGATATTTTCTAATACCCGTTTGCGGCTGGTATCGGTCGGGATTCGTACATTTTTCATCTTAGGGAATTCAAATACATCCGCGCCCTGCTCCGTCAGTTTTTCGGCAAGGTCACTTTTCTTCACACCTGTGCGGGCGAGCAGAATCTGTCTGCCGTGAAGCGGCTTTTTCTCAAACCATTTTGTTTTATCCCGCAAGGATACGATGTCACCGACAAGAGTGATCGCCGGATTTTTGAATTGGACCGCTTCCGCTTTTTCGGCGATTGTATCAAGTGTCCCTTCAAGGGTCTGCTGGCGGCCGAATGTTCCCCATTGAATAAGGATGACCGGTGTTCCCGGTGACTTCCCGTGCTTTTTCAAGTTATCGCAAATATAGGAAAGGTTCGCTACTCCCATGTAAAAGGCGATCGTGTCTACGCCTGAGGCAAGCCCTTCCCAGTTGATGGACGGTTTTCCGTCCTTCGATTTGTCATGGGCGGTGACAACGGCAAACGATCCGCCGAATTCACGATGAGTGACAGGGATGCCCGCATAGGCGGGTGCTGCGATGCCGGATGTGATGCCGGGAACGATTTCAAACGGAATGCCGTATTGGGCCAGGGCTTCCGCTTCCTCGCCGACACGCCCGAATACGTTGGGGTCCCCGCCTTTCAAGCGGACGACCAGCTTGCCTTCCAGCGCTTTTTCAACGAGTGCCTGGTTGATGGCTTCCTGGCGCAGGAAATGGCGCTTCGGCAGCTTTCCGCCATAGATGAGCTCGCAGCCGTCTTTCGCATATGTCAGCAGTTTCGGGTTGGCAAGTCGGTCATATAAAATGACATCTGCCCGGCATATCGCTTCCATCCCTTTGACCGTTATCAGCTTTTCATCTCCGGGGCCGGCACCGACCAGCATCACTTTTCCCTGTTTCATGTGAATCTTCCTTCCCTCTATCTGATTGCGGAACCCGGGGACAGCCAGATGCTGCCCCACCGTTCCGCGTTAGTCTATGATGATAAAAATGCTCTCGCCATCGACTTCAACTTTAAATGTTTCCACCTGTCCTTCATCAGGATCCTGTACTTTTCCGTCTGCGAGTGAAATTTTCCAGTCATACACCGGGCAAAAGACAAACGAACCGCTTACGAGTCCTTCAGACAGGACACCGCCTTTTGGATGGGGACTGCGGTTTTCGAGTGCATACACATTTCCGTCCGTCACTTTAAATAAAGCAATTTCCCTGTCGCCTGCAACGATTGTCCGGCCGATGCGCGGTTCCAGTTCCGAGTAACTTGCCGCTTTAATCCGTGTCATTGTTTTGATCATCATCTGTCACCCCGTTTTTAGTTTGCCGGAACCGGCGCGTTCCGTTTTGTGTAATAGTTATTTTTGACTGTTTCGTCTTCGATCGCCTGTTTCCATGGTTCTTCATAGCGGGCCAGCGTCTGCTGGAGGCGTTCATTCAGTTCTGCACGTTTTTTGTCATCTTCCAGGACTTCTTTTATATGGCCGAGTCCGAATCGTTCCACCCACTTGGATGTGCGTTCCAGGTAGTTGGCTGTTTCACGGTAATACTGCAGGTAGGCTCCGGTGATGTCGAGCAGTTCTTCCTTCGTTTTCACCGTGTAGAGCAGGTCTCCGGCCCGCAAGTCCGTTCCGCCGTTTCCGCCTGCATAAATTTCCCAGCCGCCGTCAACACCGACGATGCCAACGTCTTTGATGCCTGATTCCGAGCAGTTGCGCGGGCAGGCGGATACGCTCATTTTCACTTTGTGCGGCGTATCCAGCCGCTCGAACATTTTCTCAAGTTCGATGCCAAGGCCCATGGAATCCTGGGTGCCGAAGCGGCAGAATGTGGAGCCGACACATGTCTTTACGGTGCGGAGCGTTTTGCCGTATGCGTAGCCTGACGGCATATCGAGTTCTTCCCAGACAGCTGTCAAATCCTCTTTCTTCACACCGATCAAAGCAATCCGCTGGCCGCCGGTCATTTTCACAAGCGGAATATTGTATTTTTCCGCTACCTGTCCGATTTTGATGAGATCCTGGGCGGATGTGACGCCACCGTACATTCTCGGAACGACAGAGTAGGTGCCGTCTTTCTGGATGTTGGCGTGCATTTTTTCATTGACGAGCCGTGAGTCCCGCTCATCCCGGTAATCCGGATAAATCATGCCAAGATAATAGTTGAGGGCCGGCCGGCATTTGGAGCAGCCTTCTTCAGTTGTCCAGCCAAGCACGTTCATCGTTTCTTTGACGGTTGTCAGTCCCTTTTCTTTGATTTCCGCGACAACTTCTTCACGGCTATGGGTTGTACAGCCGCAAATCGCTGTTTTTTGTGCGGATGCATCAAATTCATCACCGAGTGTATATTCAAGAATATCGGAAATGACCGGCTTGCATCGCCCGCAGGAACGGCCGGCATTCGTGCAGCCGCCGACTTCCTCGACTGAAGTCATTCCTTTTTCCTGGATTGCCGAGACAATATCGCCTTTCGTAACCCCATTACAGCCGCACACTAGTTCATCGTCAGGCATTTCTGCAACACTGCTTGCCTGTTCTGCACCCGGGGATTGCAGGATTTCAATTTCCGTCATTTCGGAAATGTCCTCTTTTGCGGTCATTAGCCGGAACAGCCTGGTGCTTTCTTTCGTATCGCCGTACATCACGATTCCGACGATCCGGTTATCACGGAGAATCACCTTTTTATAAACGCCTGCATATTCATTGTGGATGCGTATGATTTCAGCTGATTCATCATCAAAAATTTCACCGGCGGAAAACAGATCCACGCCTGCAACCTTGAGCTGGGTGCCGGTTACCGATCCTTCATACGGCAGAGCTTTGCGCCCGCAAATGTTTTCTGCCAGCACTTTTGCCTGTTCGTAAAGCGGCGCGACAAGTCCGTAGGTGATTTCCCGGTGTTCGGCACATTCACCGACAGCGTGGACCGATTCTATATTCGTTTCCATCAGGTCGTTTACAACAATGCCCCGGTTGACATAAAGACCGCTATCTTTCGCAAGGCTTATATTTGGCTTGATGCCGACAGCCATGACGACAAGATCAGCTTCCACCTCGGTGCCGTCAGTAAAACGCAAGCCTTCGACTCGTTCATCGCCAAAAATTTCCGCCGTCTGTTTCTCTAGCAGGAAGTTCATTCCCTGGCTTTCGAGCTCCCGCTTCAGCATATCCGATGCAGTCGGATCCAGCTGCCGTTCCATCAAGTGCCCCATCAAATGGACGACATCCACTTCCATGCCGAGATTCAGCAAGCCCCGGGCCGCCTCAAGTCCGAGAAGGCCGCCGCCGATCACCACTGCTTTTTTGTACTTCCCGGCTGCGGCAATCATCGTTTCCGTATCCCGGATGTCACGGAACCCCGTCACGCCTTCTTTTTCGGATCCGGGCACCGGCAGAATGAAAGCATCCGATCCGGTCGCCAAAATCAGTTCGTCATACGTAACAGTTGTGCCCTTCTCGGATACGACCTGTTTGTTCTGCGTATCAATTTCAGTAATTTTTTCACCAGTGAAAAGCGTAATGTCATTTTCTTCATACCAGCCCCAGCTGTTCAAGATGATATCGTTCAGCTCCGTGTCCCCCTGAAGGACAGTTGAAAGCTGGATTCGATTATAATTTGGATGAGGTTCAGCACCGAAAATCGTAATCTCATACATTTCCGGATTGAGCTTCAGGATTTCTTCAATTGCCCGTACACCAGCCATGCCGTTTCCTATCATTACCAGTTGCTTCTTTTTCATAGTTGGAAACCTCCATTTAACTCTATTTGCTCGTTGTTTCACAAATTCTGGCCGCTGGCTCTATTCCCCCATCTACATTCAAGGGGGTGACATTTCAAGCCTGCGATGTGCTGAATAATTTTACTTGCTCATAATTTCACATTAATATTCTGCACAATCTGTTTTCTACCTTATCTACGTTGTTATTCTATCGTGCAGCCAACACACATTTTGTGATATTACTCACATTACTGCCTCTTATTTGTGAATTTTTTACGTAGGGGAAGTCACATTTTATTTGACCCATTTTTCTGCGGCATGAAAAAACGCCATCCAGTTTCCTAGATGACGCAATTTTGAACGCCGCACTGATTACAGCCGAGCAATTCTTTTAGATATTCCATATCATGTATCGTAATCGACTTATGCTCCGCTGTTATGAGCCCCTCGCTTTTCCATATATTCAAAAACCTGTTCACCGTTTCCCGGGTGCTGCCAATATGCATCGCCAGCTCATAGTTTGTCGGCACATTTTCAATCACGTAGCCATCGTCAATCTGGTCCCCGTACATGTTGACAAGCCTGATCAAAATGGAAGCAAGCGCTCCGCCAGATTGATACATCAAATAATCTTTGAGCTTGGAGCTGCTGGCCTCCAGGCTTTCTGCCGCCCAGCGGATAAATTCCAGCGCAATAGCTCCGTTATTGACCAGCAACCCTTCCATATGGGCCTTATCCATAAAATAAATCTCGCAGTCTTCTTCCGTCCGTGCGGAACAGGAATACGTATTACCGCTGAATATGCCGATTTCTCCGAATGCATCTTCCTCCTGCCTGATGAAAATCGTGATCTCCCGGCCGTCATCAATCTGCTTATGGACGCGAATCTTTCCTTTCTTAATAAAAAAGATCTTCTTGGCAACTTCGTTTTCAGTAAAAATGAATGTACCCCGGACTGCAAAAAAAGGCGTGCATTGGTTAAGAATAAATTCCCTGTCAGTAGGCTTCAATCTTTTCAGCAAAGGCATCCTGGCCATTCGGTTTCTCTCCCCCACTTAATTTCTAAGCAGATGACACTCCTGGATGTAAACGTTTTCTTAATTATCATAATCTTTTATGCTGAAAAGCTCAACAATTAACAAATGGGCTTTTATATCGGACTGTGATTTTGGGGTACATAGGGAAGGGACCACGAGGCATTCGCTGAAAATGCAATTGAACTTTCTTCGTGAGTTGAGAATTCAAGGAGGTCTTGCGGGACCATGGACCAGACAACGCTCCGCAGCGAGGAGGCTAATAAGGAAGCCGGCGGAAAGGAGATTGAGTCCCTTGTCAACAGAAGATTCATCTGGCTAAAAACAGGTCAAACCGCTAATAAGCTTTAATGTGATTTTTTTACGACGTACTCTAATAAAATAATTTTTATGGCAGCCTGATAATAAAAAAGCATCACCCAGTTTCCTAGATGACGCAGTTTTGGACACCGCACTTATCGCATTTCAGCATGTCGCGGAAATAGTCCATGTCTTTAATGGTGATGATCTTGCGGTCCACCTCGAGGATGCCTTCCTGGCGCCACCCGTTAATGAAGCGGTTGACCGTTTCGCGGCTGCTGCCGATATGGGAGGCAATGTCATAGTTTGTGATCGGTTCATCAATGACGATGCTGCCGTCTTCAATTTCTTTGCCATACATATTTGTGAGGCGGATCAGGACGGACGCCACGGCTCCGCGGGTCTGATGCATCATATAATCCTTAAGCTTGGAACCGCTGGTTTCCAGACTCTCAGCAGCCCAGCGCAGAAATTCAAGAGTAATGGCTCCGTTATTTGCCAGGATACTCTCAATTTTATCTTCATCGATGCAATAAAGCTCCCCATTCGTTTCCGCATGGGCCGAACATGAATAAGTAGGACCGCTGAAAGGACCGATTTCTCCAAATCCGTCATCAGCTCCTCTCAGAAACACGGTGACCTCTTTACCGTCATCAATTTGTTTATGGACGCGGAACGTTCCTTCTTTTATAAAAAAGATTTTCTCTGCTTTATCGCCTTCCATAAAAACAAATGATCCTTTTTTGATCGGAACAAGTGTTGAGTTTGCAATAATCAATTCACGGTCAGCAGGAGTGAGTCTTTGAAGTAAAGGTGTCTTCATAATACTGATCCCCTCCAAAAAATGAAATCATCTATAAAAAAGTAAGTATCGAATCCTTTTTTTACTATTTTCTATTATAAAACGTTTTCCACTGCCGCTAAGGTAAAAAGTGTGACCATTTTAGTAACATTGTTCAAATGTGTAAAAACCCCCTCTGCCGGGTGTGCAGAGGGGGAGATAGAGTTTGCGGTGCCTGTCACCCGTCGTTTTTTGTCGACAATCGACAAGTGACAGGCACCTTGCCCTGGCACCTTGCCCCGTTAAAATACTTTCTTCCTGTCACGCTCTTCTTTCAGGATTTCCACTGCTTCGCGGAAGCGCTGGGAGTGGATGATTTCCCGTTCACGCAAGAATTTCAGACTGTCGTTGATGTCAGGATCATCGGATAGGTTGATGAGCCATTGATATGTTGCCCTCGCTTTTTCTTCAGCAGCGATATCCTCATAGAGATCGGCAATCGGGTCGCCTTTTGACTGGATATATGTCGCTTCAAACGGTTGGCCGCCAGTATTATGGTAGAAAAGGGAAATTCCGTGATTCGTATAGTGGCCTTCGAGACCGGCTTCTTTGATTTGCTCCGGTGTCGCATCCTTAGTTAACTTCTGCACCATTGCAGCAATCATTTCAAGGTGTGCAAACTCTTCTGTTCCGATATCTGTCAAAAGGCCTACCACTTTATCCGGAATCGAATAGCGCTGATTTAAGTATCTAAGTGCGGCCGCAAGTTCGCCGTCAGCACCGCCGTACTGCTCAATTAAGTATTTTGCAAGCTTCGGGTTGCACTGGCTTACTTTAACCGGGTATTGCAGCTTTTTTTCATATGTCCACATGAAGAAGCCTCCTTAATGGGTTGTTGATTTACAGCTTCAAAACGATACAGGCCGGTTTAGCCGTACACCATGCTAGTCCTGTATACTGGAAAAAGTTGTCCTATCGGATTGCCTGCTGCCGGCCTTGAAGGCCGCCAGTAGGCAGCACGGCCTTTTAGACCTGCCACGGCCAAGGACCTGTACTCCACTGCCAGATCGTTTCCTTACTGTTCTTTTGTGAAATTGAAAGCGGGCCGTATTCTTCTTCCACGGCAACTTTAGCATCCTTCCGCTTATCAGCCAGTTCGTTATATTGTTTAATCGCTTCTGCATCATCTGGATGTGTGTCTAAATAAAGGGTAAGTTCCATCATCGCGAAGTCAATCGCCTGCAGCTTTTTCAGATTGTCTTTAAAGTCCTTCGAAAGCTCCTTATGCATCACTTTTTCTCCTTTCCATCAGCTTTTTCAAAAGGGCTGGTGTATTCACTGTAAAGGGCTGGCCATAACGTTCCTTTTTGGAGCGCTTCCTCAATTGAAAACTGTTCCAATCCAGAGGCCTGAACTCCCATATACAGATGCGGCGGAGTTTCATATGTCTTTTCCTTCCTTGGCGGGCACGGATCCTCCGGGTTTACATACGGTTTCCATGTTTTGCGGTCAGTTGACATTGCTTTTTCCCTCCTTTAGACATACTCACAGTCTCGCTTCCCTTCCTTATGCCGTCGTAAACAGTAAACGACTTGAAATATTGTGAAAATTCAATGAAGAAGACCATGCCCGATTGAGCATGGTCTTTCCACTTCGTATATTTAAACATTCGGTTCTCCGACATATCCGACACCTAGCACTCTCGCTAACTCCGGATCAACCGATACAAGGTCTTCCCTCGTTATCTCAGAAAGCCTGGTTCTACCAAGGGCATATACCGGTTTTTTCATATCCTCCAGACATGATTTCAGGAATTTCGATAAATTCAAGGCACTCTGGTCGATATCAAGTTCATCTGCCATCTTACCGCCGCTAATGACCAACTGCGGAGGATTGTAAAACGGCAGCGGTTTTTCTACCTGTGTTTTTGCCATGGCCATGAGTGCGATCGAGCCGATATATACGGCATCAGCACCGAGGGCAAGCGCTTTCGAGAAAACGGCCGGCCCTTTCATGCCGCCTGCCGCAATAATTTGATACTTATCCCGCAATCCCTGTTTCTCAAGATAATGGACGGCCCTGCTTATCCCGTAAATCGTCGGTATTCCGATCGTATCCTGCAGCATCGACGAGGCGTGGCCAGTTCCTCCTTCAGCTCCGTCGATTACGATGAAATCCGCTTCTGTCCTGGTTATGACCTCCAGTTCCTTTTCGATGTTATGTGTGGCAGCGATTTTCACACCCACAGGCACATCGTAGTTCTCCTTGTGCCTGTTGATGAATTCCACCGCGTCATCAGCGCTGTTCACACCTTCCAGACGGGAGTGATACTGCATATCCTCTCCTTCTTCAAGGCGCCATGTTTCCCTGAGGTTTTCATCGATTGATGCCGATTTCATCTTTTCCGGCACATTTCCGCCGTGGGCTCCCTGGCCAAAGCGCAATTCAATCGCATCCAATTGGGAAAGATCCTCTTCCGTCATCAACCTGTTCCGGCTTACCTGGCCGATGAGGTAATCTGCCGCCTGTCTTTCCTCATCAGGAAGCGCAGACTCACCCGTATTTGATGCTGTACCGGCAAGGGATGCACCTTTCGCCAGTGCCACCTTTGCCTGCGGGCTCAAGGAACCTCCATAGCTCATTGCCGTGATCATAATCGGAGTCTTCAGCTTCAGCGGCCGCTTCGCCCTCGGGCCAATTGTAACCGTTGTATCAATTTCAACGTCTTCAGTTGTCGGCATCTGATGCAGCTGCACAGAATTCATATAAAGATAGTCCCAATGTGAATGATTGATCGGGCTTCCAAGCGGACGGTGAATCGATTTCCCGCTGTTTGCCCTTATTGTCGCTTCCAGCATAGGGGCAATTCCAAGCTTCTGTGAAGTTGTCCATAATTCAAGCAGGCTCTCATGATAATTGTCGGTCGTCATCTTTTCAATGACTTCATCACTCGTATGCTCAAGCATCTTCTTCAACATCGCATCCAGCATCCATGTTCACCCTTTCCGAATTTTTCTGCCTATCATATTTCTATAGACTGAACAGAGGACCGCTAAACTTCCGTAATTATTTATCCCTGAAATCATCTTCGCCATTACCTTAATTAGAATATCAACGCAAAAGCATGCTGTTGGTTATTACATGGTTTTAATCGGATTAGTCTTCCGTTGGAAAGGGTATTACAGCCGCTTTTAACAGATATACCCAAAATGTTTTATTAAAATAGTACAGGGAATATGAAACAAAAGACTCATTAAAGGGAGAGGACAGCATGAGTTTGAAAAAATACCTGGTTATTATACCCCTTAGTTTTGGTCTTGCTTTAACAGGCTGCTCCGATGATATAGATGTACCCGATGGTGAACCGCTTAACGATGCGGAAAAAGATGAAGATAGGCCGAATGAAAAACTTCATGATGAAAATGACAAAAAAAATGATTAACCGTCAGTTACCAATAAAATGGCTCAGTAGAATATTCTTAATATAATTGGTTCAATCCAACAAAAATTATTGTTTACTAAAGCATTTTTGGAAAAAGGACAAGTAGAGAACCAGAACAAAGGGGAGGCATGTAAATAAGAAAAAATGAATGAAGATGAATCTGCGGATTAACAAGCAATCGGTTAAGGTGCTGATCAAGGGGAAGGAAGGAAGGATCCTATGGAAACGACCCGGTTGAAGTAAAAGACATAGATATCTTCGATGAAGATGAAGTCAATCTTCATGTCGAACCGGGTTCAAAAGTAAATGACGATAACAACGAAGAAGGAAAATGGAAGAGTCGCCGCAGCAATTAAAACAAGCGGCACGGCACAGGAGCCGGCCGCTTTTTATTGCAGCACTTCAGTGATGAAGCGTATGTTCAATCGTTTCGATGAGGGTATTCATGACATGGCTGTCGTCACAGGAATAATAAAGGGTTGTGCCCGCCCGTCTGTATTTCACGAGCCGCAGACTTTTTAAAAGCCTGAGCTGATGGGAAACGGTCGATTGTTTCAGGTCAAGCCTTTCTGAAATCTCATTCACAGAAACCTCCTGCTGTGCCAGCAGGTACAAAATTTTCAGCCTGGTTGGATCTCCAAGCGCTTTGAATATTTGTGAGACCTCACTTACGATTTCTTCCGACAGTTCAGTCGGAAGGTCCACATTTTCCATACTTGCAACCTCCTTTCTTCTCTCTTTGTTTTCGTCTGTCAATTGCAGCAGTCTTCTTCATGCATGCTGCCGATATCTTTTCCTTCCACCTGGATAGTTGTGTGGTTGATATGGTAATCAGCGGCAAGCAGTTCTTCAGCCTCTTTGAGAATTCTATCTCGATCTGCATCTCGTTCAACGATCAAATGGCCTGTAAATGGGTGGAAATCTGATGTGATAGACCAGATATGCAAATCATGGACTTCACTCACCCCGGTAATATTAAGAAGTTTTTGCCTCACTTCTTTATAATCGACATGCGGTGGGTTGCCTTCCATCAGCACATGAAATGAATCCCTGGTAACACGCCAGCCGCTGACTAGAATTAGACCCGCAACGAGGACACTTGCAATCGGATCGGCAATATTCCAGTTGAAAAACAGAATAAGCAAGCCGGCTGCCACCGCACCTACAGATCCGAGAAGATCGCCGAGCACATGCAAAAACGCACTGCGCATATTCAAGTTTTCACTGGTATCCCCCTTCATCAGCACCCATGCGACAAGGAGGTTGACCGCAAGCCCAATCGCACCAATGATCAGCATGCCTGAACTCACTTCCGGAGGTTCCGTAAACCTATGAAAGGCTTCCCAGAAAATATAAATGGAAATAATCAGTAATGTCATGCCGTTCAGAAATGCAGCCAGTATTTCGAATCGTTTATAGCCGTAGGTTTTGGCAGCACTCGCTCCTCTTTCCCCAATTTTGAAAGCAACCAGGCTCAACCCTAGTGCAGCGGCATCACTCAGCATGTGCCCTGCATCTGATAGGAGGGCAAGGCTGTTGGTCAAAATTCCGCCAATCACTTCCACAATCATAAATCCTGTTATGATCACAAAACTGAATAGCAGCGCTTTTTTATTAGCATTATGGGAATGATCGTGAGCGTGATTGTGTGAATGTCCCATCATACCTCTCCTTTATTTCAATATATGATTATATATTCATATATTAGGACCAAAGTTCCTGTCCTGTCAAACTTTTTCCCGGTTGAATCAAATTGATAACCTTGTGTTAGTATCATCCGCGGCCAAACTGAAAAAGACCCGTTGGATGCAAGCCCTTATAAAAAACACAGACATATTTATTTTATGCCGGACATCACATCAAGAAGTCTGCAGATGCTGGTTATCGTCAGCCAATATTGTGATGTGATTATTTTTTCTTAAATCAATGACAGAGCCATTCTCCAGCAAAACAAGCGGCTGATGCGGCTCATTATAGTTAATGAAAATAACCTCTCCCCTGCTTCCATTCGTCAGATTCACACTTTTTCTCAAATACTGACGCATGAGATAGCGGGCAAACGGCACAGTTATTGCGGGATTCAATCTTCCTTCATACGTATCCGCCATCATTTCCTGTATGGCCTTAACCGGAGAGCCTTTCCGCTGATAATGCCGTTCTGTCGTAATAGCATCATAAGTGTCAGCAACCGAGACAATCTGGACGAGATAAGGGATTTTATCCCCTCTCACTCCGGCAGGATATCCGCTGCCGTCGAGCCGCTCATGATGCAAAAGGGCACTATACAGCACGTCCTCCCGCTTTTCCCCCATCTTTTGAAGCAGGTTAAACCCTTCAATCGTATGCATCTTCATCTGCTTCCATTCTGTTTGTGAAAGTGTGCCTTCCTTGCCGACGATACCGCCAAGAGCAAGCTTTCCAAGATCATGGTGAATACCCATTTCCACAAGAAGCGCAAGCGAATAAACAGGGAGCTGTAAAATCTTTCCGATGATCGAGGCGATAATGCCTACGTTCAGCGAATGCTTATATGTATAATTGTCCGATTGCTCGATCAGTGAAAAAAGAGGCTGCGTATGCTCTGTTTTCAACAGCTGCTCGATCAATGGCATATAGCTGTCCTTCACTTCGTGGATCGGAGGAATTTCCCCTTCCGAAAGCCTTTGAAACTGGCGTTTTATATCATCCAGGCTTTGCTGGTACATCCGGCTGAGCTTTTCTGAAGCAAGCTGCTTCCTGGTTCCCGCTTTAATCATTTGCCTGCCTGCTCTCTGTTTCAGCAGTTCAATATGGGTCTGAGTCAGCTCTACTCCCCTGCCGAGCAATAAAGAACCGTTCTCCAGAAAAATATCTTCCCCCAACTCTTTTCCTACAAGGCCACTGGAAATTTCGACATTCTCATACATAAGCTAACCATCCCACCTGAAAATTTAGGGTTTTATGCCTATATTATACAGGTAATGACAGAAAGGCTTCGATGAATATTTTTCGACAGCATTCGCATTCCCTCCCAAAACAAAGAGACATACTGTCGTATGTCCCTCCGCTTCACTGCCTTTTTTTCAGTTGTTCTTCCGCCTTTTTAACCATTTCACGGACCATCCCGCCGCCGATTCCCCCGCCGATCCGGCCGGCATCCTTCGCTTTGATATTGCCATTATACCCACGGTTGAGCGGAATCCCCTGCTCCCTGGCGACTTCATACTTTGCCTCTTCAGAAGATGACGACCGGCTGACTTTCGCCTTCAGCAAATCAAGATCTTTCCGGGCTTCCGGCACTAAAATTTTATTCCTCCTGCCCATCAGCCAAGATCATCCCCGTCATGTGAAATCAACTCGCCGTTTTCATCCACAACATCGATTTTTCCGTCCGTCGAACCTTCCACAAGCGTATCCGACACCTGTTCATGAGTGACAGCAAGTCCCCGCTCTGTTTCTTCACTGCTTTTGTAATCCGCTGGCTCATACGTCTTTTCCGCAACTTTCTCCGCACGCTGAGAGGCAGGTTTTTTCGGTTTTTTCATTTTGAGTGACCTCCTTTGTAGTTGTGTTTGTAGTGTTTGTTGTTTTGGTGAGAAAATTCTTTTCGAAAATAAATTGTGCTGTCATTTATCTTTTTTCCATCAAAAAACCGCCCCCCACAAATCCGGGAAGCGGCTCCTCCACTCAAATAAACAATAGCAAACTCAACGCCATCACAGCCATTCCGGCAATCAGTCCGTAGATGGATGTATGGGCCTCGTCGTATTTTTTCGCTGCCGGCAGGAGTTCGTCGAGTGAGATGAACACCATGATTCCGGCAACAGCGGCGAAGATGACGCCGAACATGATGTCGTTCAGAAATGGCATCAGAATCAAGTATGCGACCAGCGCACCGACTGGTTCAGATAAGCCGGACAGAAATGAAAGGGTGAAGGCTTTCTTCTTATCGCCGGTAGCGAAGTACACAGGAACGGATACGGCAATGCCTTCCGGAATATTGTGGATGGCAATCGCTGCGGCGATGGCTATGCCAAGGCCCGGGTCCTGCAATGCTGAAGTGAACGTTGCGATGCCTTCCGGGAAATTGTGGATAGCGATTGCCAGGGCTGTAAATGTTCCCATTTTCAACAGTGCGGGATCTTTAACATGTTGTCCCGGCCGTTTCATGTCTTCCACTTTCTTCAATTCATGGGGATTCGATTGTTTTGGAATGAACTTATCGATTAACGCGATTAAAAGCATACCTCCGAAGAATCCGCCGACAGTTACCCAATTCCCCATTTCAACTCCCATTGCTGAGATAAGAGCGTCCTTCGCCTTCACGAAAATCTCGACCATGGAAACATAAATCATGACACCTGCTGAAAATCCCAGGGCCAGTGATAAAAATTTCGTGTTCGTTTCGGAAGTGAAAAAGGCTAGCACACTCCCGATACCTGTTGCAAGGCCGGCCATTAAGGTTAATCCAAAAGCTAATAACAGATTTTCAGCCATCTTCTACTCCTCCAGTTTAAACATTTTTTCTGTCCTCCAAAGAGGGCCGAATATATAGGTAAACGTATGTCGTTTCTCTACACATAATATGCATCACCATAAAAAAGTTTCCTTAATGAAACATTTTACACCACGGAAAACTTTTTCGTCAATTCAGCTGACTGTCCTTCTTCTCGTGGCGTTAGCCCACTTCAACATTTATCCTATTCAGCTGAAATAAAGGATGTTAAAACGGGCAAGGAAACAAACAACGACTTTCATACCTCGAAATCCCCACACGCGATGCCAGAGGACTGTATAAAATAAATGAGGAGAGAAAAGGCAGGTGAAGCGAACGGAAAATAACGAATTAATGGACCTCTTCGGTTCAATTGTCCAGGCAATTGGAACAACGCTTTCTAAAGGCGGAAATATCGTACAGGCAACCGGGAACTCAACCGCCTTCACAGGCATTCTCGTGGACGAAGAAGGGGAAAGAGGGATCGATATAATCATAAAAGGAGATTTGCTTCAGGCCCTGGGAAGCGGAGTTGTATTCGCCGATACCGACTGCCGAAGTTCATTTCAGGCTTTACGGAAATCTGCTTCAATCCATCGGAAACTCCATGCAGTCCTTAGGCGGCAAGACCAATCGCAGAGTGGGCGAAGGGAAAAACATCTTAACAGCTGGGAGTTGGATCCAGGCATTCGGATCGATCATTGCTGCAATTGGAAAACGAAATAGCTATGTTAAGCATTAAAGTGTTTTTAGCCTTGCTTTAAGGACAAGCCTCAGAATCAATTCCCTTTCCAGATACGCTGCAGCAAACCTTACCGTATCCGTATCTTGCTGTATGGCTGCATTACCTGGAAATAGCAACTTCGAAGAAAACACCGTAAATCACTTTCGATAGACGCCGCTAATACCTATATCACAAACCACCAAAAAAGCCTTTCCCATTACAGGAAAAGCTTTCTTCGGGATGACGGACAAAGAACAGCATACCTTTATTAATGAATCGCCTTTTTCTTGAATCGCCCGCCCTGCACTTCGGCAATATCAGCGACAGCCAAAAAAGCGGATGTGTCAATTTCTTCCACAATACTTTTCAGCTTGGCTTCTTCAAGGCGGGAAATGACGCAAAATACGACTTTTTTGTCATCGCCGGTATAGGCGCCTTCGCCTTTCAAATACGTAACTCCGCGGCCTAAACGGGCCATCACGGCTTCCCCGATTTCATCAGGGTACTCACTTATGATCCAGACAGATTTCGACTGGAACCCTTCGATGACAACATCGATTACTTGAAAGGTAATCGCATATGCCAGGACAGAGTACATGGCCCGATCCCATCCAAAGACGAAACCGCCCCAGCCAAAAATAAAGACGTTGAAGAACATGATGAATTCACCGACGGAAAATGGAAATTTTTTATCCAGCAAAATCGCTAAAATCTCCGTTCCGTCAAGGGAACCGCCGAAGCGGATCACCAGCCCGACACCGGCTCCGAGGACAACTCCCCCGAAAACAGTCGCCAGGAGAATATCTTCCGTGAATGCCGGCACATGGTGCAAGTAGTAGGTTGATAGCGATAAAACTGTAATGCCACCCACAGTGGAGATGGCAAACGTTTTACCGATTTGTTTGTACCCGACAAAGAAAAAAGGAATATTTAAAAGGAACAGGAACAGTCCAAGCCTGACTCCTGTTAAATGTGAAAGAATGATGGATATGCCGACGATACCGCCATCCATGATCAAATTCGGGACGAGGAACACTTCAATCCCGACCGCCATTAAAATCGCACCCAATATAATAAAGAACGTCCGCTTTGCGATTCTCCCCTTTGTGAGCTTCTGGTGCTGCGGAACATTCTGTTTAAGCTGCTCCTGGATAGACTGGTCTGTCACGCTGAAGATCCCCCTTGTTATGATGTAGATGTACGTTTAAATGGAGCACTTGCCTATTAAAATATCAAAAAATAGTTCAAACGAATGCGGCATTAGATCCTGCAACAGTCCGGCTAGGAAGAGACGATGAAGCCAGGCTGAAACATATGCGGAAAAACAAAAAGCAGATGGCACCATCTAAAGCAGCTGTTTTTACGGAGTATGTATATTTATAGATACATTTACCATTATATCACTAATTTTACATGAATCAGATGCATCAGCTTTCCTGTTTAAAGAAGTGCAGCTGTACAACTTCCTTAAAATTTGGTTTATACTATCCCCATACCCTTATACAGCAAAAACTTGCTTTTCTGTTGCTAAAATATGATTAAAGCGGTGAAACAATTTTGAAATGTACCGGTGAGCGAGTCATTCCTGACTTAATGGATCCAATGAACAATCTTTTATTAGAGCATATTGCGAGGTATCAATTTTCGATTTCTTACGCGTACGGGAGAGTTCTCGATATTGCCTCTGGTTCAGGCTACGGGACACAACTTATTGCAAAAGTATGCAAAGGCCAGGTCAGCGAAGTGGTCGGAGCCGATAATTCTGCCGAGGCAGTCGAATATGCGCGGGGCAGGTACTATCATCCGTTGACGAATTTCGTTGAAGCGGATGTCCTTGACAACAGCCTCCGAAAAAAGCTTGGCACTTTTGATACGATTCTCTCTTTCGAAACAATCGAGCATGTTGAGGATGATAAGCTTTTTATGGAAAATATGTACAGCCTACTGAATGATAAGGGAATATTGATTTTATCTACCCCTTTTGGAGAGGGAAAAGGAAAGCCGTGCGGTGAGCCTTTCCATTGCCATCAATTTACCGAAGAAGAATTTTCCGGCCTCTTCAAGGCATTCAGCTCAGTTGAGTTCTTTTACCAGAAAAGTGTATTGATTGAGCCTGTTCCCGGACGCGAAGGAGCGGATTACCCGCTCGGAATTGCGGTTGCGAGGAAATAGAGATTGAAAAGAACATGCAGACAGCATCATTCTCTGCATGTTCCTTTTACAATTGATTATTTTCCATCCCTCACACGGCCTTCTGCCTGCAATCTGACGTATTCATACGCAGCGGCCAAAAGACCAAAGGCTGACAGTATGCTTCCCATAATTAAAAACGCATTAATATACCCTTGAAGTACAGTCTGGAAGACGGCTGGATCAACCCCTCCATGATTCATCACCCAGTTATCTGCCATAACCGCCCCAAGGTTGACACTGAACAATAATAAAAATACTCCTGCTGTACCTATTAAAATACTTATCCTGATCATGCCATTCACTTTTCACACCATCCCAAATGCCTTCTAGTCAGAAAACTCCACAACTTCAATCTGGTTTCCTGACGGGTCTTCTATGACAAAATACCGGCCGGGCGGACAGGGTTTGGGCTCATCAAAAATAATCACGGCACCTTTTGACTTCAATAGCTCAAAGTCTCTGTCAATATCCGCGGATAAAATCCCGGGCAGCACACTTTGCCTCCGCCCTGTGCTTTCTGGACCCTTTTCCTCCAATACAATCGGCAATTCATTATGTACCAGGCTGATAATCTTATCGCCATAGCGCTTTGAAACCGCAAAATCAAGAACCTCCGTGTAAAACTTAAGTGCTTTCTTCATGTCATTCACATTCACTGTTAGTACACAAACCTTGTTTAACACTGATTTTGCCTCCCTCTGTTTTATGGGGAATGTCTGGCTGTGTATACGTTTGGCCACCCCTGAATCGTTTACTGTTTTACCACCTGGTTAATAGAAAAAACAGCACTCCTTACATTTCTTCTATTTTATTTACAATTCCTGCTAAAAAAGGCGTAATTCCCAAAAAGAATTACGCCTTTTACTTACTATGAAATTTTTAAAGTGAATCTTACGGAAGGTCATTTCCGGCAGCACGGTAAAGCTCGTACCATTCTTCCCTTGTCAATTCGACATCGGAAGCTTTTGCGATATCTTTCAGGCGCTGCGGATTCATCGTGCCGACGACCGGCTGGATCTTCGCTGGATGGCGCAAAATCCAGGCAATAGCGATAGCGGAATCTGTCACACCTTTTTTCTCGGCCATTTCCTGCATCTTGTCATTGATTTCAGGATAATATTTATTTCCCATAAATGTTCCTTCGATCATGCCGTACTGGAACGGGGACCAGGCCTGGATCGTCATGTCATTCAGGCGGCTGTACTCCAGTACACCGCCTGCCCGTACAATGGCAGGATCGTTATGCATATTCACATTTAACCCTTCATCAATCATTGGCGTATGCATCAGGCTGAACTGCAGCTGATTGATAATCAAATCTTCTTTCACAACCTTTTTCAGCAGCTCGATTTGCATCGGATTCTGGTTGCTGACGCCAAAATAACGCACTTTTCCGCTTTCTTTCAGGCGGCTGAACGCTTCCGCCACTTCTTCAGGCTCCATCAGCGTATCCGGACGGTGCAGCAGCAAAATGTCGATATAGTCCGTTTTTAAGCGCTGCAGGCTGCCCTCGACCGATTCAAGAATATGCTCCTTCGAAAAATCAAAGAAGCCTTTCCGGATGCCGCACTTCGTCTGAATAAGCATTTTTTCCCGAACCGACGGATTCATCTCAATTGCATCCGCAAAAACCGCCTCCGATTCCCCCCCGCCATAAATATCCGCGTGATCAAACAAATCAATGCCGGCATCCATTGCGTTTTCGATTACATATGAAGCTTCTTGTTTGGAAAGGCTGTTCATCCGCATACAGCCGAGGGAGATTTCACTTGCTTCAAGACCGCTGTTTCCTAAGTTGATTTTCTTCATTTCGAACACCTCTGCTTTTTTGATACTTCTACTTTACCATTTTATTTGCAGGAATCGTTAGCTGCAGGGGGATAATACATATAAAAACCGTGTTATAAAACCGGCAGTGCCTCAGTAAAGCCGTTTCGCATAACCTTCTTCAAGTCTTTCCTGAATGGAATCAGCACTTGTATCAGGAAGGTTCGCATGGTCAAACAGAATTTGAGCGGCTGACGGCAGTGCCGTTTCATCTGCCCAGGACCCAGGTTCCCACAGCTTCGAACGCTTAATTGCCTTTGCACAATGAATGAAACATTCCTCGACCTCCACACCAATGCCCACTAGAGGCTTGCGGCCTCTTGCCGCCATCTTCTCCAGAAGTTCATCATCTTTTACCAACTTCGCCGTCCCGTTGACCCGCAGCGTTTCGCCGAGGCCCGGAATTAAAAATAAGAGGCCCACCCTCGGGTTTTTTAAAATATTCCGCAGCGAGTCTATCCGTTTGTTACCTGGCCGTTCCGGTATGATCAGCTGCTTTTCATTCAGCACATGAACAAATCCCTGCATATCGCCCCTTGGTGAAACATCACAATATCCCGAATCATCAGCAGTGGAAACGACTAAAAATGGCGATCTCGAAATGAAATTCGAACAATGGTGGTCTATGTATCGTATAACTTTATTCCTGGCCAAGTCACTGGGAGTCCCAATTATTGCCCGGAGCTCTTCTTCGGTTTGAATCGGTTGGTTGAATTCGATTTTCATTTTACCCCTCCTTGACAGCTGCCCGGCCAATCTTTCTTATTCAACGGTATCCAGCAGCTCCGCATCGACTTCTTTTATTTCTTCAATAGTCCGTCGGCTGCCTGTCAGATGAAACTTTTCCAGATGCCACTTATCCAAAAGACGCTTATAACCACTCTTTGAGATCCGGTTATGCAAAACTTCGTAAGCATCCAATATACCGGTGTTTGGTCCCTTATAGCTTATGACAGCATATTTTTGGGAAGGGATGACGAGTGTCACCATGTCTTCCGGAACACTTTCAAACTCCCTAACTTCCATGCAAACCCAGTAGCCGTCCTGGTCCGCCTGACAGTCACCTGGAACAAACGCCCCGACCTGAATGGAAGGGGTTGCGATATGCTTGATCTCCTCTTGCCGTTTTTTCAAAAGGATTGAAGCCTTCGGTATTTCTTCGATATATTGCTCTCCAGAACATAAGACTCGAAAACCGACCAGTTTCAATTCCGGTAATTCTTTTACTATTGTTTGTTCTCCCATAGGTGCACTCTCCCTTATATAGCCGAATCTTTCATTATTTCTATATTTGTTTTAAAGTTCTATTTTAGTCAATGGCTTTGCAAATAATAATATTACTTATAACTTTACGATAAAAAGGGCGCTGGACAGTTGTTCCTTCCAGTGGCTGCAGCTCAGGGTAAACTTAGATTATCAAAAATCCCCAAATAAACCAATGTGATTTCTTCCTTTATACGAGCAAGAATATTGAACAAGCAATGGTATGGGAGTGAGTTACATTGAAATTTGTTCTATTATTTGGATCCCAAGCAGTTGGAAAAATGGAAGTAGGGCAAGAGTTATCGAAAATTACTGACTTAAAGCTATTCCACAATCATATGACTATTGATTTATTGGAACCCCTTTTTTTTGGTATAGTTCTGAAATGTGGAAGTTATCTAACTTATTTCGAGAAGAGACTTCCCAATAATAATCGTCCAAATCTTTGAAATAACCGCTATATCCGCCCCAAACCAACGACCGGGGGTCTTTGGCTATTTCGGCACCTGCACGATTTGCATTCTGAAAAACTTCATTCACTTCTTCTTCTGATTTAGCGTATAAGCAAGAATGATTCCCGAATAACCTTCGTCCAACTTCGGCGGATGTTCTCCGTTGATATCCTTGGCCAGCAATGCAAGCGGATATGACTCAATTTTTGATTTTTCGTTTTTAAAGGAAACAATGGCCGGATCATCTTCTGGCCCTCTTATTAAAGGTTCGAAACCCATATTACGGTAAAAATCAAGAAATGGTACAATATCCTTTACTCCCAAAGCTTTTAAATGCCCTATTGTGATCAACTCGTATTTTCATACCATTTCCCCTGTACATCCGACTAAAAAATCAAAATTTCTGTCCGGAAATAGTAAAGGGCCAGACAGTATGGAGTTTCTAATGTTCCAACTAAAGACTTCTATTTCCATACATAGACACAGTTCTCTTCGAACTGTGCCTGATTGTACCAACTCCATTATAATCTTCTGGCATATAAAGAAATGTTTCACTTTCACTCGGCCTTAACAATAAAACTCGTGTATGGGGCTCTATCAACTGTCACGTCAATCTTCCATATTCCTGTATTATCCAAACTGAATTTTGCCACACTCCGGTTATTGTTAATGTCCCACTCATAAAGTTTTACCGTCTTTCCCGTTTTTGTATGAGTGGCTGTCATTTCATATTTCTTTCCATTAAAATTTTTTGATCGATCTAAAAAGTAAACATTATACTCCCTTCCAGTGCTGCCTGCCGGAAATGCCGGTTCGCCATCTTTCCCGTTTACTTTTTTAATTCCAAATTTCGTTTCCGTTCCATGGAGCTTCATCTCATGATGAGTGAACACAGACTCTTTCTCCCAATCAATCACACTAAATACATAACCTTCATATATCTTCTGCATTTCTCCACCCCAACTAAAATTGAGAAGGGCGAGCACCTCCACCTGTTTTGCAGGAAACCCGCCTGACCTGGATGCCGCGTCTATAACGTCATTCTCAATCCGGGTTGGTTTCTTGCTGAAAACGGCATTTGTTTCTTTTACTCTTGTAATTGTGCCTGATGAAACATCCATCTCTAGCGTGGTTTGCAGCCTGATCTTTGTTTTTTCTGTTTGAATTTCACGGAAAATCATTTCTTCTTTATTGCCATCTTCTAAAGACTCTCCATACGTATAGAGAATCCGCCCATTTTTTTTATCTTTCACATCAATATAGACAAAATCGCCTGTTTCTCTTTTAGTAATATCCACTTGTCCTTTTTGAAAAGGGATTTCGATATAAAAGTCATCCAGCGCCACCTGATGGGCACTCAGGCCCGGATAATCCTGATACTCTGAAACAGTGCCTTTTTCAGCATGCCTGTTTATCTCGGAATTTCGGTTGTCTATTTGACTATACGTCAAAAGAAAGAAAACAATAAGGACAGCAAGGGTGACAAATGCCGTATTAATTTTTTTCACGACTGTTGCCCTCCTTTTATTGTTATCGGCATTTTCTGCTGATACATGAATTTGATTCAGCATATGCTTTTGCTGCGCTTCACTTAATTCTGGTTTGGGAAGATTTTTCAGCTGGCGCTGGATTTCTTCACGGCTGTTTTCTTCCGGCATTACATAAACCTCTCTTTCTCATCCTGTAAAGCTTTGATCGCTCTGTGGAAGGTTAACCTGACCTTTGCCTCTTTCCAGTCCAGGATTTCGGCGGTCTCTTTCACGCTCAACTCTTTTATTCCGCGCAAAACAATCACATCCCGATAGTTCTTCCTTAATTTTTGAATGGCATTGAACAGTACTTTATTTGTTTCAGCAAACTCAAAAACCTTTTCAGGGCTATCCCGGTTAACATAATCGCTTGTGTTTTTTAAGATTAGCCCTTTTAGTTTCCTGCTTTGTTTTTTCCTGATTTCATCGATTGCTACATGCCTGGCAATACTGAAAAGCCACGTTTTTGGGCTTGATCGTTCTTGAAAAGAATCTTCATTTTTTATTGCCCGTATAAAAACCTCTTGTACAAGGTCTTCTACATCACTTGTCCCTATGTAATAAATTAAAAATTGATAAATATCATTGCTGTATTCATAAAACCACTCACTTATCCGGCTGGCAGGCATAATTTATACTCCTTTTTCTTTTCGAGCTACCCATTAGTCGAACGGCATTACACTTTGTTTCAGTTAAATTTGAATACCAATAAAAAAAGCATCCCGGGCGGAATGCTTTTCGCTTACCAATTAAACCGAAGCAGAACCATCTGTTCGTTCTTCCTGATCCTGTATTTCAACAATAATCTTCCTGATTCGCCGCTCTTCAACCTCATCGACTGTCACGGTCAAATTCCCGAAATTGAATGCGTCCCCTTTTACTGGCAGCGTGCCAAAAATTTCGATCACCCAGCCCCCGAGTGTATGGTAGGAGCTTTCCGGCATTGAGATGTGCATCGTTTCAGCGAAGTCATCGAGCTGATACTGGGCGTCAAACTCGTACACCGTGTCACTGATTTTCGTCATTTCGTTTATTTTCTCATCCTGTTCATCCCAGATGTCGCCGACTATCTCCTCAAGCACATCTTCGAGCGTCACAAGGCCTGCTGTGCCGCCGTATTGATCAAGAACGATCGCCATATGTACTTTTTGTTTCTGCAGTTGCGGAAGCAGCGAAGAAATTTTCATCGATTCCACGACAAATTTCGGCTTCCTCATAATTTCCCTGATGTTCACATCATTATATTTCAACACATGTGTATAAAATTCCCTCTCCGATAAGACGCCGATGACATTATCGATCGTTTCTTCATAGACGGGAATTCGTGAGAACCGTTCGTCAAAAAAGACTTGTTTGATCTCTTCAACGGGCTGATTGACTTCGATTGCAACCATATCGATTCGGGGCGTCAATATCTCCCGGACAAGGATGTCGTCAAAATCCATCGATCGATGAATCAGCTCGCGCTCGCCTCTGTCAATAACGCCTTCTTCTTCACTTATATCAAGCATGACCTTGATTTCTTCTTCCGTAACCGACGGCATACCCGACTCTTTTGAAAAGAATTTTGAAACCAGCAGCTTCAATTGGATAAAGAAAAAATTGATGGGTGTAAGCAGGATAATTAAAAATTGCAGCACACCGGATATCATCAATGAATAACTTTCTGCATTTTCCTTTGCCAGTGATTTTGGCAGGATTTCACCAAAAATCAAGATCAAAATCGTCATGATAACCGTACTGACCAAAATTCCGGTCGTCCCGCCGACCAAATCCGTTGCCAGCTTAGCAGAAATACTGGCAGCCGCAATGTTCACGATATTGTTTCCGACCAATATGGTCGACAGTGTTTTATCAAATTCCTCTGCAATGGCAAGGGCTCTCCTGCTTCCCCTCCTCCCTTCATCCACAAAATGCTTCAGCCGGATTTTATTCACGCTGGAATAGGCTGTTTCAGCAGATGAGAAAAAAGCCGATAAGAGGATCAAAAAAGTAAGTAAAAGAAACGAACTAAGCGGTATATCGTCCAACAATGTCCACTCTCCCGGAAAAATAAATGCAAATCATTATAAGTAAAGCTTAGCCAATTCCACGGTTAAATTCAATCATGACTTCTCCAGGCAGTGCTCTCATCAAAAAGCACAGGAAAATCCTTAAGACTGCGCATCATATTGTTCGGTGTAAAAGTCATAAAGAAAACTCGCCGATGGCGAGCCTTTAGGCGAAGACAGAGGCGCAGCTGCACTTAAGTTGCCCGCTGCGTCGATATAGTTCCTTCCTTACAATTCATACGATAAAAAAAGTGCCCGGAATAAATTCCGAACACTTTTCAGGGAAGGCTTCTTCCCTTCATAATCGAACTGCCGATTTGATTGACCTTGTGGCGATAAACGTTTTGATGTATTGGTCCAGAATTCTAGTTCCCCCAAAATCATCTTCAAAAAATCCTGAAATAAGGAAGCCTGCATCGATTTGCCCCTGGATCAGGTCTTCAAGCGTATGGGCATACTCAATCGTCTGGTTCGAACGGATGTACTCCTCCACTTCATTCTCGTCAAGATAGTCCAGAGTTGAAGATGGAACAGAATGCTTTACGTCCAACTTCCCCTTCCTTTCTTCATTATCATCAAAGATGAAAAGAAGCGGATTCGTAAATCCTGTGATGAGAATGCCGTTGGTTTTCAAAACCCTTGCCGCTTCCCTCCATACAGGCATTACGTCTTTCACAAAAATATTAGAAACAGGATTAACGATGATATCGAAATATCCATCCTCAAAATCACTCAGGTCTGACATATCTCCCTGAACCGTTTTAAGCGCGAGTCCATCGCGTCTCGCCACAAATTCATCCTGTTCGAGCTGCTTTTTTGATATATCTGTCACGGTCACATCGGCACCAGCAGCGGCAAGGACCGGGCCCTGCTGCCCTCCACCTGATGCCAGGCAAAGGATTTTAAGTCCCTTAATGGAAGATGGGAATCATTCCCGCGGCACCGGCCTCTCCGTTGTCACGGTGATATGCCAGTTTCCCGCTTTGCTCTCATCGATGATCCCTTCACTTACCGGCTGTGTATACCTTGCCCCTTCTTCCACCTTCTGGTCCCATGCATGGCTGTTTTGATTTGTTGTATCCACTATCGATATCCCCCTGGCTATTTTGTTGCAACTAGATGTATATTCGCGTTTAGGCCGTAAATCCCTCCTTTGACACTTCATACATTTCCTTAGATGGAACTTTATACCTTCCTTTCTCTCTAACTACCTCCCTGAGAACTATTCCAATTTTATACAAAACAGTTCGCTCGTTCGATTGTCTATCACTCCTATCTTCTATAGGATTTTAGTAAGAATATTTAGTAAATTTAAAAATCTATCAATTAATAGGTGGTGATCAACTCACTTCAGTACGTTTTCCTGCATTTTATTTAGTGACCCGTAAATTTCAGTTTAGGAAATACATACTTAGGAGGATGTCTTATGAATAAGTTTTTAAAAGTAGCCGGGCCAACCACTCTTGCATTATCCCTTGCCTTTTCATCTGCTGCATTTGCCAATCCGCAGTCAAAACCAAACGGCCCGTGGGTGGAAAACGAGCAGAACCTGTCTTTCTCCAGCTTCATGACCAATGAACAGCTCTATAAAACGCTGGAAAAGCTGGAAAGAAGTTCTCAAGGAAAGATGGAGCTTGAAATTGCAGGTTACTCCAACGTCTATGAACCTGACAACTATTGGACCGATGAGGAAAAAGGTGATCCGATTTATCTGGCAAAGTTCGGGGATAACGATCCTGATAAGAAGAAAATCTTAATCACGACCCAGATTCACGGGAATGAGCAGGTCGGAACGGAAGGTGCAATCGACCTGATGCAGAAACTCGCTGCCGGAGGCAAAGAAGTCGAAGAAATCCTGGACAAAGTGTCCATCTGGTTCTTGCCGAGAATCAATCCCGAAGGCTCTATGAATCAGTATGAAGGAGAATGGTATCCGGCAAGATATACGCATCAAACATGGAACCCGGAAGCACTCGGCTTGCCTGCTGACACCCTTGCCCCGTGGTACTATAATGCGGATGGAAGCGAAAGGGCGCAAAACAACAACGGCCGGGTCGTATACGGAATTCCCGGCTATGACCAGAACCGTGACTATAATCCGAACCTCGATTTCAGGGTCAGTGATTATTCCGCTGAAGAGGTTGCTGGCGCGTTAAATGATAAGGATGTTTGGAAACAGGACGAAAACGGCAATTGGTTCGAGGCCTATAACGGGAAGAACAGCAGTGACTTTGGCGGTTATTATGTAACAGCTGAATCCAGAATTGTAACCGATGTATTCAAACAATTTGAGCCGGATGTATTTGTCGATGTCCATCACCGCTACTTCAACACCCTGTCTGATGACGACAACCGCCAGGTCTCCATCCAGGTTGCCGCAGATGTAGCCGGGGACTATACAGACCCATTCTCAGGAAAACAATATTCAGTGGATGAAGACGTGCTGACGTTAGGCAAACAGGTGAATGCAGTAGCCCATGACTCCCTGCAGCGCGGCTTCTCTTCCTTCGGCGCCATTCAAAAATATCCGAAGGTCGATTTGCCGGGAACAGCACTTGGCGCATTTGCCTTGAATGACACTTCAATCATGCTGATTGAACTTAAAGGCCAGAGCCAGAACCTCGGTCAAAAGCAAACGGGCATGCTTAAGTCAACTGTTTCCGTCCCGATTTATGAAGTTGCCAGGAAACTTGCTGACGGTTCCATCCATGAGGTGGACCCGGCGATCTACGATAACATCCCTGAAGGTGCGAACAGCATTTCGGATCCGACGACGAGAGAGGACTTCTGAAAGTGAATTTTAAAAAAAGAGCTGCTTTTATAAGCGGCTCTTTTTGATTGACTTCATCATATAAGACCAATTTAGATAAGCCTTTTCTCCAAATAATACCGCTGATACCCCTTCGGAAAGTCTTCAACGATGCCGGTAACTTCATAACCAAACTTCTGATAAAAATCAGGTGCCTGAAAACTGAAAGAATCCAAAAGGATCAGCCTGCATCCGTTATCTCGTGCAACATCCTCAATTTTGCCAAGCAATTCAGCTCCATATCCTTCTCCTCTAACAGATGAATCAACCCAGAGAAAATCGATATGAAGGTGCTGCCAAAAAATCGTACCTGTAATCCCGCCGGCTATTTCACCTTCATCATTCCTCATCATAAAACTGATGTTTTTTTTTGGATGCTTTACTTCATCAGGCAAAACAGAAAGATTATATTCAATCAATTTCTTGCGGATATAATTGTTGTCTTCCTCATTCCATTGCTGGACAATTTTCATAGTTATCTCTCCTTAATGGCGAAGGTGCCCCCTCCTATCAGGGTACGCGCCCGCTTAATCTTCCTTCTTTTCCAGCTGGTCTGTCGGCGGAGCATCAGGATCCCCAACTTTTATCTTCACTTCTTTTCCAGGCTGGCCGCAGCCAGCTATAATCAGCATACACATAAGGAAAAGTGAAACTCTTTTAATGGTTGTCCCTCCTCTCTGTATTCAGCTTAACTCGATGATATCGGTTTGGTCTCCATACTCAATCACGATTTCTATCTCTTCATCCCACAGCTTGCAAAATATTCGTCTGTTCAGAACCTGCTCCGCTGCTTTTAAAAAACATTTCAAATAAACTCAACATCTACATCACGCAAAAAGGTGAAAGGCAATTTTAGACGTAGAGGCATATGTGGCTGAAAGTGCTTTTTCTTTTAAAGCAGATGCTTTAAATTGCCGCCAGGCATTTTTCTATACTCTTTTGAAGCGGCCTCAGCTTCGGAATACTGCCGGCTTTTATGTAAAAACTCTTTAAGAATGTCTTGCAGTTGAAAACCAGGATCCAATAGTTTTCTTCTTCAAGCTGCTCTTTTTGAATGCTAAGTTCCTCAGGCATTTGCTGCAGCAAAGTTACCACTTCTTTTGTTTCCAACCCATTTTCCATCATTGTTATGATAGGAGTTATAATCCTTTCATCCTCTTCATGAACATAAACACTTGTTGAAACAAAAATTTTATTCCATAACGGTTTCAGCAAATCCGGATATGATTTCCGGCCCAGTTTTGGGTTCTTTGCAAGCTCATCAAACGCATCAGCTGCATGTGCTATGCTGTGAGCCCAGCCTTTTTCGGGGACAAATCCTCTCAAGTCTTTCTCCGCATTCATATATCGGATCAGTTTTTCTTTAACCGTATGGACCGTCTGTTCGGATAAAAAGTCATCCTCATTATCCCTTCCTAAAATGAGAGCAATTAAGAGGGTAGTGAACGCCCTTGTGAAAACTGTATCCGTTCCATTTTCACCGATTCCTTTAAACAGCAGGTCACTTAAACAATGATCCAATAGTTCATCCAGCAGTTCATGTTCAAGTTGATTATCTTCTATAATAAAATAATAAAAAGAACTATAAATCAAGCGGTCTCTAAGCTCACTGTCCGTTGAACCGATATGTTTCATCATGGCCTGAACGAGGACGTCTTTTCCAACTTCCCCACCCAGCGCCGTTGCTCCGCTTTTCATTTTATGTAATATGCTCTTCAGTTCATGCTCCTCTATGTGATCCAGACCGATTTCTGAACTCATGATCAATCTCCTTTGTTTACATAAATAATCTTATTTTACTTCAAATACCAATTAAGTGCATTCTTGAATAATATCTTTTCAGCCTGTTCTTCTTCCATATTATTGAGAATTAAATCCACATCGGAAAGCAGAAAGGGTCTGCCGGCTCTTGTTGATGGCAAATCTGTGCCAAACATGAGTGCTTCGGGATTTATGGAATAAATATGCTTCATCGCTTCACCTGGATCAAAATCAATTCTGCCAAAACCGGTTGCTTTGACTTTAACCCCCTTGTCCACCAATGAGAGCAAATGATCAAACCCATCCCTGGATAAGCCGAGATGGTCGACTGAAACAGCGGGAAGCTTTTCGATAATAGAAGAGACATCCGGCAATCGAGTAGAGTTTATGTATAACTCCGTATGCCATCCGGCCAACTCGTAGACCCTTCTCGCGAAATAGTCCAGCCGGGAGATATCTTCGGAACCGCCGCGATTGACATTGAACCGAAGCGCCCTTACCCCTAATTCGTTAAGCCTAATTATTTCTTCATCCCGAGTATCAGAGGGAAGCTGTGTAACTCCGGCATAGTTTTCACCCAAGGTTTGGATTGCATCAATCAAATACGATTGATCAAAACCCTGAAAGGAACCCGACACAACAGCTCCCCCAATAACATTTAAACTTTTGGTGCTCTCTAAATAGTCACTGCACGAAAAGGTATCGGGAAGGTAGCCTTGATTCGGAAACAAAGGAAACCTCTTATCTATGATATGTAAGTGTGCATCAAATATTTTAATAGAATCAATCCCCTTTTTTTTGGATTTATCCTATCCTTCTATTATTTGTATTAGTTTTCAATTTCCTCAAATACCCTGTGTGAGATATCTCCTTCAGTGACAATCTTGTATGTTTCACCGTTCAATTCCACTATTGTCAAGCTTGTATCATGAATGAAAGGAGGATCCCACAATTTCTCCAGCGGTTCATTTTTAAAGTGGGATAACATTGTCTTGATGACAACCGAATGTGTAACAATCAGGACAGTTCCCGATGAATGATTTTCTCGAAGTGAAGTTAAAAATTCCAGCACCCTGTTTTTCAAGTCACCAAAGTTCTCACCCGTTTGCGCTGTATATAGGTGAGGTGTATTCCAGAAGCAGTGAAATTGATCGGAGTAGTGCTTCTCAATAAATGAAACCGTTTTGCCTTCCCATTTCCCCAAGTTGATCTCCTTCAAGTTTTCATCAAAAATGACCGGAATGTCTTTTTCTGCTTTTATTAAGTCTGCGGTTGACCGCGTCCGTGTACTGGGACTTGAATAAATCGCATCAAACGGAATATCTCTGAGTCTATCCCCAAGCAATACGGCGTTTCGAATCCCGTTTTCCGTTAACTCGGAATCACGCCATCCCTGCATCCGTTTTTCCGTATTCCATACCGTCTCGCCGTGTCTTGTTATGTACAAAGTTATCAAATTGATCCTCTCCTAAAATGGGATATCCGGAAACAGCCTTTTAAGCACGCCCTAAACCAAATTATACCAAAGGTGCAATGGTTAAGGTAAGGTGGATAATAAGAACCGGAGAGGAAGGGAAAGAATACAATTTTTCATATGAAAACATACTTTTTCATGTCATAACGGAGGAAGCGCTTCACATCGGCCAGATACAAAGTTGGGGTAATGGGGATTGGGTTGAAGCATGTCTTATCTGATCTGCTGTTCAGGTGATAAAAAGCAGTTCAATGGATGACATTACGCCGGACCATTCCAGGCAGCAGTTCTGTTTCTCGCAGAATCTCTTTGGTTTCGCGCCGTACTCAGGGCTTTTCACGCCATGATACGGCTTTTTCACGCCGAACATGATGGGCGGACTAGCCTTGATTCCGCTTTCGCTCCATATCGCCGCCCTTTCACGCGGAACCAGTCCTGTTTCACGCCGCACTCCTGGTCATTCACGCCCGATCTTCTCCCTTTTGCGCCAAAAGGCCAGTTTCGCGCCGTATACAGAGCTTTTCACGCCTTCACTCGGCTTATTCACGCCGAACATGGCAGGCAGGCAGGCAAGCCGCTGTCAATAAAACATGGTACAAAGCCACCCGCCCAATCTTCCGACAATCTCCAAACATAAAAATAATCGCAACACCGTTCATCCTTAGGGTTTGAGAGCAGCACAAAAAAACCGATTGCTGATAACTCTAAATTTAGCCAAGGAACATCTGTGTGTTATGAATGAGTTAGATTGAAACAAAGCCGGAAACAGTTTCCGCTTTGTTTGTTAATGACAGATGTATGCTAAATGGCGGCGAGTAAGAAACAAATGATCATACCGTTCAAAGCATGAATTCAGTGAATCAATCTTATACTCTCACCGCCATCGTATTGTTGTACATAATGAATAACTTCAGGCTTTCTTTTTGCCCATTACGGCAATTGTATGAAACTGCCTTGAATTTGGACCTTTTACTATTTGAACATCAACACAGGAATACGTTTCCATTGAAGGGATAAGTTTTTCTTCTACAAGTGTATTTACCCCCTCCCAGATTTCATCGTTTTTGCCATTGGTGAGAGTGACAATAAATGAACCGCCTGGTTTTAATACTCTCATTATTTCTGACACCGTTTCGGGGAAATCATCCCAGAAGTAAATTGTATGTATGCTAAAAACCTTGTCAAATTGCTTGTCCTGGAACGGCAAGCTGTTCATGCCAGCTTTCACAAACTTTGCTCTTTTTCCTAGTTCTTTTTTGTTTCTTCTTTTAGCTGAGCGTATCATAACAGGTGAAAGATCGAGCCCTACTACTTGTTCCACTGCAAAACGCTCAAGTATGAGCTTCACTGCTAAACCCGCACCACACCCAAGATCCAGTACACTCTCGCCCTGTTGTAATTTCATCAGCTCAATCGTCCATCTCGTTTCCGGTTCATGTTGACGGACCATTTTTTCACCGATGTACATTCCTAAAAGACCTTTAGGTGTTTTATAGTGGTTATCAATATATGCTTTAGTCCTATCAATTAACTTCATCATCCACCGCCTTGTAGAAAGACCTTTTAAATTACATTCTCTACAATACAGTTCAATCCTTCTCCGACTTAACTCCCTTCCATAACTCACTTAAACGGAATTTGAATTTTCGAAGTCACAATAAACGATATGATAATAAAACGGAATTAAATTCCAAATATAGAAACATATGATACACTTAGATTATCTAAATTTACTGTATAAAGGGGATTTCTTTATTCAACTAACGGGCAGGTTAGTGGAAGTATGCAGTTTTATACCTTTTAAGGAGTAGATACTTATGAAGGTAGATGTAGTAAAGAAGAGAAAAATCCAACAAAAATACAGAGAAAAAATGAAGATGAAAAAAGTAGGTCCAAAAGACTTACTTGAAGCCGTTGTTGTAATTTCTTGTTTGTTTATAGTTATGACACCAATTATTTTTATGGAAGAAGATTATGTTAATAGTTCGATAGAGGATAAATGGATGAGAGTTATTCCTGCAATTGATAATGAATTAATAAGCGCTTCATATTATACAGGTGTTGCCATCGACTTTAATCCTAAACCAATAAAAATCATTGTGAGAACAAATATTAGTGATACTGGCTTAAACGCTGAAAAAACACAAGGTGAGTTGATTAATGTAGTAAACAACATTATTAAATTAAATAAATTACCCACCTTACTTGAAAAAGATGAAACATATGAAATTATTATAGAAGGAACAAAATATAAAGAATTAAAGCGTGAAGTGTATCGATGAGCGATTTTTTTATTATATTGTTAAACTGAGGGGGGCGTTAGTTCGATAAGACAATAAAACTAAACAGAACTTCCGGTTTTATGGAAGTTCTGTTTTTTTCTATAAATATCAACATTAAACTTTAACAGACATCCATGCAAAATTTTTGGCACATAAATGAATGAAATATCTACAAAGGCAAGGCCCTCCACATCTAAAAGTTATCCACAGATATTTCAGGGTAGAGCCAATAAAATAAAAAAGGGATACCTATTCACGCACAAGTTGATTGGAGCGGAAGGGGCTCGACTCCGGCGGGAGCAGCGGGACAGGTGAGACCCCGCAAGAGTGCCAGCGATGAGGAGGCTCACCGCCCGCCCCGCGGAAAGCGAGCCCCTGCAGCGGAAATCAACACCCCGGTTTAAAACGCCCTACTAATGCCACCACAACCCTGTTTCGTTATAGATTAAGGAATAACGTTTAATTATGAAACCAAATATTCTGAGTGTCTCAACGGTTTCCACTTTTTGTTTTTACTCTGCTTAGCGATTTACCAACAACAAACTTTAACAGACAGAGCCTATAAAAAAAGAGGCCCACCTTTTACTGGCAAGCCCCTTGAAGAACTTTATCTTTAAACAGTATTTTACTGATGCCCTGCTTCGTCCCATGTACTATACATCTCTATAACCTTGCACTTCACTTTTCCAGAAGGAACTGACAAAATGGTTTCCTCACCAGTTTTTAATCCTATCAACTTCATCGCAATTGGTGTACCATAGAAAAGTTTGTTTTCCTCTATATTCGATTCACCGTATCCGACGATTTCATAAATTTCTTCTTCCAAAAAATCTGGATACTCAAACGAACACTTCACGATCGAGCCGATCTCGACTTTTTCCGTGTTACGCGAATCAAACTTAATAAGTTCAGCATTTTTATACGTATTTTTAACTTCGCGAATGCGTTCTTCCAATATACGTTCTTCTTGCTCTAATTTATGAAAATTGGGATTGGCTAACTTGTCATCGCCGCAAGCATGATAGGCACTATTTTTATCCATACGCACTTGCTTTAAACGTTGTTCAAAATCGGCTATTTGCTGAAGAATCAATTGCTCTCCCTTAGGTGTGATTTTAACTGGCATATTGCGCTCCTTTACTATTCAGGCATACTTTTTCCTTCTAAGTATTTGCGTGTTACAAAAGTGAACTTAATCCAAACTCTTTCAAGGCCGTTTATTTCTCACCAAATACCTAAGCTCTATTCTTTGTTCAAAACCTTCATCGGTTTCCTTAATTTCAAAACTCTCATTGCTATTGCTGGATGTAAACCCTCAGAAACTTGCCCGCCAGCCATCCTATTATACATCCTCTTATAGCGCATGTTCAAAAGGGGGGTCTTCTGGTCTTCTGGTCATCTGCTCCATCGGCCAGCGGGTCCCGCAGGCTTCACACAACTCAGTTCTGTAAGGATTCTCATGGCCGCATTCGCACGCAACTTGTTTACTTTTCATTTTTAACCCCCGTCACTACCCAAATATCCCCTGGATGTTTATGGTTCTATCCTTTTCATGTAGTCCGCAACTTCTTGCTCAGACATGCTTGCGGTTATTTTATCGACGATTTTGCCGTCTTTATCAATTAAAAAGGTCGTCGGCAGCGGATTGACTCCATAAGCATCCAATACTTCACCCTTATCAATCACAATTGGGAACGTCAGGCCGTATGTATTGGCGAACCGATTGACGGCAAGTTTCGTTTCATCGACATTCACTGCAATAATTTCCACGCCTCTGTCTTTGAAAACTTCATACTGGCTTTGCATGTAAGGCATTTCCTCTTTGCACGGTTCGCACCATGTACCCCAGAAGTTGAGGAATACCCCTTTTCCTCTTAGCTCGGCCAGTTCAACCCGGTTGCCTTCCATATCCGTCAGCACGAAGTTCGGGGCCGGGTCTCCTATTCCGACTACATCTTTACTATTAAAAAAGTTGGTATAGAGCGTAAATCCAAGCGCTCCAAATAGAATAGCAAGAACAGCTATCCGAAACAACTGGCGATTTCTCTTTTTCTGCACATGATCCCCCCTGGCAGCGTTTCTTTATATTCTTTTTACTCCCTTTTAAATGGACTTTGAACAGTAAGGAAGTCCATAAAAATGATATCGGACTTCATCCCTCCCAGTTCAAGGAAATCATTCTGTCACTGTGTCAAAGTTAGCAAATAATTATGCAATTTTTGTGCAATTGAAAAGACACCTCACGAAGAAGATTGACTTTTATTTTCGAGGAGTCTCGCACCTTCCACTCCAATTAACTAGAGAAAAAATCAACATTGAGCTTTAACACAGCCTTATTAAAAAAAGGATGCCACTATTTTTTATGTAGGCATCCTGTGCATTAATTATCCAAATCCAATTTTGCTTTTTTGCGTTCAAATTCTTCTTCTGTAATTTCTCCTTTGGCGTATCGTTCTTTCAATATATCCAGTGAACCGGATTGATTTTGCTTCCGATTGCCATCATTGTTTCTCATAAAATACATGATGCCGACAGCTATGAGAATAACAACAAGAAGTGGTACAAACCAGCCGCCTGTCATTCCCCAGCCGCCGTTCATCATACCTCCGCCGCCCATGCAATTTCACTCCTTAATCGTATTAATAGGCTTCAATTACTTCTTTCCCAGCTTATGTTGATCCAACCTTTAGTTTTCTATTCGCTTGATTTCAACTTAATAGGAAGTTTTGACATTTCAAATTGGAATTACCGCTTAAACAGGCGGCTTTTATGATTCAGTCATTTTTCAAAAAGAGTCGGTGTCCCTGCTACATGTTGTTAACTGTTTATCGTATGTTGTTCATTCAAAGACAATAGCGATGAGGAGAATCCATTCCCGGCCTACTCAGTTTATCATCAGGTTATCTCTATTCTGCTGATTGACACTTCACGAAAAGACTATTATTCAGTCTATAAACCCTCCCATTCCTCCTGAATGCATGTCTTCAACCCCACTCCAGTTGCCCTCATGCATTTGTTCGAAGTTTTTGCTTGGAGCGGCCCCATTTGTACCATGCATGTAATTGTACATTTCTTTTATCTCTTCTTTGGACCACCCAGGGTGCATCTGCTCCATATAGTTTTGCATCTGTCCAAAATTAAATATTCCCTGGCCCTCTCCATTCGATTGAATAGCTGCCCCGTCACCGTGAGCCATGGCTGTGGTCGCTCCTCCTGCAACCAGTCCAGCCGCCAGTATGCCAATAAGAACTTTATTCTTCATTTACCCTCTCTCCTTTCTGATCTGACTTCATTTTCACTTTAATTTATCGAGAAAGTTTGCAAAAACAGTTAACAATTTCTGACGAAAGTCTGTATATCTTTACTCAACTTTTTTTACATCTGATTAATCAACAGGTTACCGGGAATTTATGAAGATCAAAAAGAAAGGAGTGAATGAAATGATGAAATGACAGATGTGGCATTGATGGGTGAGCACCTGCCCTGCACGAAGGGATCATCCAGCGTTTAAGCACTGCATGACGCACATTGAAGATCAGTCACTGAAGAAAGCAGCGGAGGAACAGGTGGAAATCATGGTTGACCATGTGAAAAAAATGGCCCCATTCCTTTATGAAAAAAAGCGGAGGATATCTCCCTCTCAGCCAAAGTAAGCGGAGAAAACCATTCGATCCTTACAGACAGGGCCCTTCCACTTGATGGATTGTTTACGGCAAAAGCGATGTCAAAAGAAAATTGACTAACATCCCTAAAAAGGCAGCCGGCAAGGCTGCCTTACCTTGTTCACATATTGTCATGATAGCGGGTTTATTACAAATAGAGTTGTGAAATTTAATATAGATATCCATTTATCCATTACCGTACCGGAAAGGAGGGAGTTTATGGGAATGCAGGGCATGATGAGCCAGGCAATGGGGTTTGGAATCCTCGCTTATATTGTCAACTTGCTTGTCATGGGAGCAGTTGTCTACATTGCTGTCAGACTGGCCTTGAAAAACAACAAATGATAAGGGGTTATGAGCATGAAAAAGTTTGGTGACCTTTTGTTTGCAGCCGTCATCGTTGTTGCCGGTACAATTACCGTCTACTTTATTACAGAAGAAAACAGCCGGGCAATGAACGTCAAAGCAATGGACGACCTGGTGAACCCGCAGCTGGCAAAGTGGGAAAAAGAATTGCCCATCCCCCCCGTACTTAAAGATCAAAACCCTGATCCGAATAAAGCCGAATTTCACTTAAAGGCCCAAAAAGGCAAGAAAGAATTTTTTCCAGGCATGGAAGCCGACACTCTCGGCTTCAACGGTGACTATCTTGGACCCCTTATCCGTGTGAAAACGGGCGAGCAGGTGCAAATGAAAGTCGAAAATCAGATCGGTGAAGAAACGACCGTTCACTGGCACGGCCTGGAAATTGACGGCGAAGATGACGGGGGCCCGCATACTGTAATCGACAACGGAACGGTCTGGGCGCCTGAATTTACAATCAACCAGCCTGCCGGTACGATGTGGTATCACCCTCACCTGCTGGATGAAACAGGAAGACAGGTCTATAAAGGATTGGCAGGATTGTTTTATATTGATGACGAAAATTCCAAATCACTTGATATTCCAAAAAAGTATGGCGTCGATGACATCCCGCTCATTGTGCAGGACCGCACCTTCACCGAAGACGGAAACATTACATATAACCTGAATATGCCCGATGTCATGATGGGTCTTCATGGTGATACGGTTACCGTCAATGGGGCGATTAATCCTTATAAGGAAGTGCCGCGCGGAAAAGTGCGGTTCCGGCTGCTGAATGGTTCAAATGCACGAATATATGATTTCCAGCTTGATAACGGAGAATCCTTCCATCAAATCGCCAGTGACGGCGGTCTGCTGGAAAAGCCGGTAGAAATGGATTCACTTACACTTTCACCGGGAGAAAGGGCGGAAATCATCGTTGACTTTTCTGACTATAAGAAAGGAGAAACCGTTCAGTTGACTGACAGCGGCACTCCATTCATTGAATTCCGTGTCGATAATAAGAAAGGAAATGATAGTCCCCTGCCAGACAAACTCGCCGATATCCCGGAGCCTGACCGGAGCTCAGCCAAACGCACAAGGGAAATTGCGATGCAGGGAATGGGGCCCATGGTCAATATCAACGGCAAACAAATGGATATTAACCGGATCGATGAAGTTCTAAAACTTCATGAACCTGAAATTTGGGGAATCACAAATCCTAAGATGCGCATGATGGGCAATGAAGGCGGACTTGCGCATCCTTTCCATGTTCACGGCGTCCAGTTCCAGGTGCTGAGCCGGGATGGGAATCAACCTCCCCAAAATGAAAGGGGCTGGAAGGACACTGTCCTCGTCTATCCCGGCGAGGAAGTAGAAGTGCTGGCAACCTGGGACTACAAAGGGATTTTCATGTACCATTGCCACATTCTTGAGCATGAGGACGCCGGCATGATGGGGCAAATAAAAGTGGAAGAGTAAGGTCTAAGGCGTTCTGGCCGTCATGGCAGGACGTCTTTTTCTCCTTTCCAGTACCGTGAAATGTTCGGTTTTCTCTCTTCTTATCGATGTTCATTACTTTCCTTTCAAACTGTCCATAAAAAGATAAACAATTTTTATATCCTAGCTCACAGGAAAAGAGTTGGGCACCTTTCTATACAAGTATTTTTTTTACATCTTTTTATACACCAAAAAGCATGCCAACCGACTTGGGAATGAAACTACTTACACTTACATAACATTGAATGTTGTTAGTAGTAGTAAAAAGCACAGCTTTCACTTTTATGGAAGCTATATTTTGTATTCTTGTCTTATTAAACGACTCCTTATATGGAAACCTTCAAATTGGGACACTACATCCAAAGCGTTCGCTTTTCTACCTTTTCCTTACTATCAGTACAAAATTTCACAAACTCTTTTTCTACCTTTTGCATGGCTCCATGAAAAAAAGCCACCTCGTAAGGCGACACGTTGACTATCCTCCTTTTTTTGTGCCTGAAAGGTGGGAGTCGAATAAATCTATAATTTCCAAAAATCTCTCCGCTTCTCTAAATGTGTGGTCGGCAAGTAGTGGGTGTATATTACTTTTAATACGGCATGCCTCTATTAACTCTCTGGCTGTCTTCTTAAAATCTCTTAATGAAACAACCGATACCCTGTTTTGATCTAGAAACTGATCCAAGATTGGTACAGTTTCAGATTGGGGGCGCATCGAATCTAAATCAATTGCTTGAAAAACCAATTGATCAAAATCATGGCTGAATTCGCTTGCCTGGTCCACTAGTTTTCTTTCAGATGGATCTAAAAGGTGTCCTATAAATTTGGCATGGTCGGCCATTATCTTTAGAAAGAATAAATTTTCTTGAATGATGGTATCAGGTTCGGGTGCCAATTTCCCCTCATTAAGATCTCTTAGACGATTGGCAAAGTAAGCAGCTTCTCTGCTGATATGATCCACTAATAGTGGATAGTTATTCGTCCTTATTTCGCAGCGTAACGTTAACCCTAAAACTTTTCTTTTATAACCCCATATACTAACAGCTGCTTGATATACTTCATTGTTGAAGGATTTAATTTGGTTAATATCCGCATTCACATTAAATCTTGCTAATTTCTCCTCTATTCGCTCAAAAAGGATAATAAACTGTTGGGCTTCTGCAATCAATTGCGTTTGTTCATAAGTAAATCCCAAACTTAGAAATAAAGCATGTTCCTTCATGATCCTGGACCAAAATTGTATTTCGTCCAATGATCTCTCGACAATTGGATTACTCATAATGCCGCCTCCTTATTAAAAAACCTCTCCCCATACTTATGTAAGAGTATTTGTAGCTATTCATATTACCTTTCAACCAGACTGTACAACCTATACAGGAAGAGACATAGAGGAAGGATGAAACTCCGAAGAGCGATAGCGATCAGGAGGCTCACCGCCCGCCCCGC
>NZ_LWBL02000008.1 GCF_001644195.2 Bacillus marinisedimentorum
TTTGGTGAAATCGGGTACCTGCAACGGAAATCAACACTAACGTTTAACAGAGCCTATTTCTAAAACAGTATCGTTGTAGTGTATCAAAAATCTTAACGTTGTAACCGCGACTATACCTCTTTCAGTAAATAAACGGTTAAATTACATTATGACGGGAAAAACATACTGAAATAGAGTTCAAAATTTTAAAACTATTAATGGGGAGGATTTTAAAATGAAAAAACAAAACCTTACCGAATATGTTGAATTTAATAACGAAAAGTTTACGAAACGAATTATTTTTAAAGAAGAAGAAAGCACTGTATTTGTTCTTAACTTTGAGCCTGGTCAATCTTTGCCTGCACATAAGCATCCGGGCACAAATGTTTATTTACTTGTTTTACAAGGGGAAGGTGCATTTACAATAGACGGAAAAGAAGTTCCTGCACAAAAGGATGATGCCCTTGTCTTTGATGGCAATGAAGAATTTGCATTTACCAATAATGGTTCATCAAACGTAAGCTTATATGTCATGCTAAATAAAATCCCTAATGATCAATACGCTCAAAATATTTAATAATCATATTTAATTGTTTGGTTAAAGTTCAATGTTGTTTTTCAGCAGCAAAGTATAACTCAGCGCCCGCCCCCCTCGCGGAAAGCGAGCCCTTGCAGCAGAAATCAACACCCCGGTTTAAAGCTAATGCCACAATGTTGCTTCGTATAAACAACATTGTTTAGTAATAGGGTGAGAATACATGTATCTTCGCTCACCCTATTATAGTACCCATTTTCAGTTGGTTTTTTTGGTATGCTCAATGCAATCCATAATTTTTAGCCATTTATGTGTACCCTCCTTCCAATCCTAAAAAAGATTAATGCCTAAAGTCTCATGAGCCGAAAAAGGAACTTACTTTTAAGTGTGTTATATTGGATTAAAATCGGAGGGATATGATGATTGCACGGTGGCTAACGATAAATATCATAACGGTCTTCATCATTGTATTGTGGAGTACGTATCAAGGATATGATTCCAATGCTATATTGTTAGGGAAATTAGTTGCACATATAGCATTTATTTTAATTCTAATAAACATCAATATGTATTTCGTATTCCTCCTCATCCGAAAAAGCAAAATCAGAAATGTGAAAGTTAAGCTTGCGAAAATTTCTAAAAAAATGATGACATATCATATCCCTATCGCAGTAACTGCTTCCTTGCTAATCTTATTTCATGCAGCGATTATGGTGTATGCACATATGGAACATCTTTGGAGAGCCAAAACAATAAGCGGGAGTGTCGCAATCAGCATTCTCATCGTTCTATTATACAGTGGTTTGTTACGAAGATGGAAAGCTTCGGGGAGAAGAAGGAGATTTCACTATATTACGGCATTCGTATTTTTTGGATTTTTGCTTTCACACGTTTTTCTATAGAAAAAGACAGCAGTGTGTGCCGCGCCTCAGTGCACAAAGGAGCATGTATAATAAGCTATTAAAAAGTAAAGGTTTATTCATATATCAATGTTTATTGACACCGCCGAAAAGTAAATAAAATGATGCCACAAACCGATTATGATTGAGCAATGGAACTTGGGCGATGTGATTTCACATCGCCTATTTTTATGGTTAAACTTTTTGCAGATCCCGCCAATCAGGATCCAGGAGTCCACTTTATTATCAAAGTCGTGCGTGCAAAATAAAAAACCACCAAATATGTATTTGGTGGAGACGGTGGGAGTCGAACCCACGTCCAGAAGCATCGGCACTTAAGTATCTACGAGCGTAGTCGATATATTAGCGATTCACTGACACTTCGGCCTATCGACAGGCTTCCGTGCAGCTAGTCTGATTGTTCTCTTCCTTCATCCTCAGACGGTGGAATCCGGCGTAGCCCGCTTAATTTGGGACCCTGACCCTACCACACGGGCGATGGAGGGAGGATCCATTAGCTAGCTTACGCTGCTAATGCGTAATTGTTTTCTTTGCCAGTTATAGGCGTTGGCAGTTTTACGAGATTGCCGACTCGGCTCGCAACTTAAGCTCGACCTACCCCTGTCGAATCCGGATCGTCCCCATTATAGAAGTGGAGAACCGAAACGGATAGATCAGCTTATGATCTATATTCGGTTATCAATGCGCGTTGTTTATATCAACGACAATACCTATTATAGCACATTTGTTCTTATTTTCAAGTCTTTTAAGCGGAAAGTTTCTGCCGATAAGTGGAAATTCCTTTTTACAGACCGCGCAGCTTCTCTTTTACAGACCGCTGGATTTCACGTTTTGCCTCTTTGCGCTTCAAGTCTTCACGCTTATCGAATTTCTTCTTGCCTTTTGCGACGCCAAGCAGCACTTTCGCATAGCCGTGCTTGATGTACATCTTAAGCGGTACGAGTGTGTACCCCTCTTCTTTCGAAAGCCCGATCAGCTTGTTGATTTCCTTTTTGTGAAGCAGGAGCTTGCGCGTGCGAAGCGGATCATGGTTGTAACGATTTCCCTGTTCGTACGGGCTGATATGCATGTTATGAAGGAACACTTCCCCGTTTTCAACGCGGGCGAACGAGTCTTTCAAATTCGCCTTTCCGGCCCGGAGCGATTTGATTTCGGTTCCCTGCAGGACGATGCCGGCCTCGAACGTTTCCTCAACATGATAGTCATGCCTCGCTTTACGGTTTTGCGCTAATACATTGTTATCTCCTCGTGCCATGTCTTCTGCCTCCTCGTCTAACCGTAACTTATATTATATCAAAACGAGTTCTTGAATGAAAGGAAACCGCAGGCTGCGAGCTTTCTCACAGCTTAAATAAACGTTTGTTTAAACATGATACAGCCTTTGATGGTTGAAGGGACTGGCAGCTAAATAAACGTTTGTTTAAAAGTGATACCAAACACAAGAGCAGCTGATCGTCACAATCAGCTGCTCCATCCATTTACTTGCGCTTTTTCTTCTTCTTCTTGGCGACATTCTGGTAAAACGGCTTGTTGCCGCTGCCTTTTTTGCCCTGGGCCGCTTTGGCTTTCCCGCGGCCTTTCTTGGATTTGCCCGGTTCTTTTCCGTTTCCAGGCTTGGCGCCGTCTTTTTTGCCGCGCTTTCCGCTTTGAATCACTTTTGGCGCTTCTCCACTTCGCCGCCTCGGTGTTCCTTTCATTCCGACGACTTCGAAGTCGATTGCGCGTTCATCTTTATTTACGTTGATGACACGGACTGTTATTTCATCCCCGATGCGGAACACTTTGCCGGTCCGTTCCCCGATCATTGCGTAATGCTGCTCATCATAGCGGTAATAATCGTCTGTCAGGTAACTGACATGGACAAGCCCTTCTATCGTGTTCGGCAGCTCGACGAATAACCCGAAGTTGGTCACTGAACTGATCATGCCGTCAAACTCTTCACCGATCTTATCTTCCATATACTCGGCTTTTTTCAAATCATCGGTTTCCCGTTCGGCATCTACCGCACGGCGCTCCATTTCCGAAGTGTGATCGGCGACTTCCGGCAGCTTCTCGTTCCAGTGATTCCGCGTCTTCTCATCAACATTTTTATTGATAAGATATTCACGGATCAGGCGGTGGACGATCAAGTCAGGATAACGCCTGATCGGCGAGGTGAAATGCGTGTAAAATTCGGCTGACAACCCGAAGTGCCCGAGGCTTTCCGGAGAGTACTTCGCTTGCTGCATCGACCGGAGCATGACAGTCGATATGACCGTTTCTTCCGGTGTTCCCTCGATCTCTTCAATGATTTGCTGCAGTGCCCGCGGATGGATGTCGTTGGCAGAGCCTTTCACGACATAGCCGAAGTTGGTGATGAACTCAAAGAACTTATGCAGCTTTTCCTCCTTCGGGTCTTCATGGATACGGTAAATGAACGGCACGTCCATCCAGTGGAAGTGCTCAGCTACCGTTTCGTTGGCAGCCAGCATGAACTCTTCGATAAGCCGTTCTGCAACTGAGCGCTCCCGCAGGACCACATCTGTCGGATGGCTGTCTTCATCGACGATGATTTTCGCTTCGTTAAAATCGAAGTCAATTGCGCCGCGCGCCATCCGCTTTTTCGTCAGGATACCTGCCAGTTCACCCATAAGTTCGAACATCGGCACGAGATCTTTATATTGTTCCATCACTTCTTCGTCGCGGTCCTCGAGAATTTTCCGCACATTCGAATAGGTCATCCGCTCGGTTGTTTTAATGACACTCTGGAAAATCTCATGATTGACGACTTCGCCCTGCGGATTGATTTCCATCTCGCAGGAGAGCGTCAGGCGGTTCACTTTCGGATTCAAGCTGCAGATGCCGTTGGAAAGCCGGTGCGGAATCATCGGGATGACGCGGTCGACGAGATAAACACTCGTGCCGCGTTCGTATGCCTCCACATCTATCGGCGAGCCTTCCTTCACATAATGGGATACGTCGGCAATATGGACGCCGAGCTTATAGTTCCCGTTATCAAGCTTCGTCACCGTCACGGCATCATCGAGATCCTTAGCGTCTGCCCCGTCGATTGTGACAATGGTCTGGTCGCGGAGGTCGCGCCTGTTTTTCATTTCTTCTTCAGGGACTTCCTCCGGAACAGAATTCGCATGTTCAATCGCTTCTTCCGGAAATTCTCCCGGAAGCCCATGCTTGTAGATTATCGATAAAATGTCGATGCCGGGATCGTTTTTATGGCCGAGGACCTCGATGACTTCCCCTTCCGCGCTCATGCGCCCTTCCGGATAGCTGACGAGTTTGGCAACTACCTTATGGCCGTCAACGGCTCCATTCGTAGATCCTTTCGGAATAAAGATATCATTTGTGATCCGTTTGTCGTCCGGAAGTACAAACCCGAAGTTGCGGCTTTCCTGGTAGGTTCCGACAACCTGCTTAACACCGCGCTCAAGAATCCGGATAATGACGCCTTCCTGCCTCGAACCCGACTGGCGCGGACTCACACGCACAAGGACCTTGTCACCGTTCATGGCGCTGTTCACTTCATTCGGGGGAATGAAAATATCCTCCATCCCTTCCTGGTCAGGCTTTACAAACGCAAAACCGCGGGCATGGCTGATGACTTTTCCGCGCAGAAGGTTCATCTTTTCCGGAATGCCGTAGCGGTTGCTCCTCGTCCGTACAATCAGCCCCTGTTCCTCCATCTGGACAAGCACCTTTACAAATTCCTTGAACTCAGCAGCGTCCTCAATGCCAAACGCTTCTTCAAGCTCCTGCACAGTCAGGGGCTTATATGCTTCTTCTCTCATAAACGATAACAGCTGTTCAATACGCTGATCTGTCTCCATTAGCTTCCCTCCTTATGTAAATTGGAGATCTGCCGCAACGATTTTAAGACGGCAGCCTGCGGCCTTTATTCAGACCAGTCCAATTCTTCCAAAAACTCATATACATCCTGTTCAACTTCATCCCGCTGTTTATCAAGCGTGATGGCATGGCCGGACTCTTCGTACCATTTGAGCTTCTTATTGTGCGCCTCGACTTCATCATGGATGATATTCGCACTGTCTAGATCGATCATATGGTCGAGCCTGCCTTGCACCACGAATGTCGGTGCGTAAATCATATCGATATGGGAACGGACATCACGGATAAGTTCATCCAGGCTTCTCAGCGTCTCTTCCTCTGTTCCCTCGAATGCTTCCATTTCCTTTTTGATTTCCTCTTCACTTTTGCCGACCTTGCTTTTATACTCCTGTGCAAAGCGGCGAATTCCGCCTGTCATGCGGTCATAGTTCGGCGTAATCGGTGAACACATCGGAATGACAGCTTTCACAGGTTTAGAATAACCCAGTTTCAAAGAGAAAATACCGCCGAGAGACAGTCCGACAGCAGCAATTTCCTCATGCCCGGTTTCCTGCAGATGATTGTAGCCGTCAAGTACATCCTGCCACCAGTCTTCGGCAGTATACTTCACCAGCTCTTCCGGTTCAACACCGTGACCCCTGTAGAGAGGGGCATGTGCCGTATAGCCTTTTTTCTGCAAAAAGCGCCCGAGCATCCGCACATCAGCGGTATTGCCGGTAAAACCGTGAAGAAGCAGCACCCCGCGCTTGCCGCCTTCGAATGTAAATGGTTTAGGTGCAACAATTTTCATAACAACTCGTCTCCTTATTTTTCGTGAATCAATGCATGTTTAGTCTCTAATTATCAATTGTACCTTTCATGTAAAACAGCGTCTAAAGATACACTTGTACCGTCCGTTTTCCCTTTACCAACTATTCCCGAAAACATGCTGATATAATCGTTAAGGTATGTATAAGAAGCACGGTTTTTACGTTTGCAGCTTAAGTCCTCTGCTCAAAACATTGATGTTAAAAAACTTCACCGTACGGCGGCTCCCTGATTTGATGTTTTGAACCCACTATCAGCCTCATTGCGAACGTTCGCATGCAAATTCACTCTTTTTTATCGTTGAAAAGGGGTGAAAATCAGTAAAAAATCTGCAAAATGTATGTGAAAGGCTGCATAGGTTCTAACCAAGCTTACTCGTGAGTTGAATCAAAAACGTTTGCCCCGGGTTTCACGCCAAATGCATCAATATTCACGCCGATTGGTTCATTTTTCGCGCCAAGTCACTGCATTTACGCGCCAAAACGGATGGGTTTCACGCCGTATACAAGTTTTCACGCCATTCAGGGCCGTTTTCACGCGGAAGTGAAACATTTTAAAACGGTGCACCCGCTCCCGTAGATGCCACAGCACGTCACCTCCGGTTTTATCTGGCAACGAAAAAACAGCAGGGCAATCGCCCTGCTGTCCGTCTCTAGTTATGCACCAAAATAAGCTACTGCAATTGTGAGAACGAAAAATAATACCGATAAAACAATTGTTATACGATGAAGCACAGCGTCAATGCCGCGTGCTTTTTGCTTGCCGAATAATTGCTCTGCACCGCCGGAAATCGCTCCGGAAAGGCCGGCACTCTTACCGGATTGCAATAGAACTATCGTGATCAGCCCCAGGCTGACCAATACTAAAAGGATGACTGAAATCGTATGCAGCACAACCTACACCTCCTAAATGCGCACAATACCATACAATAAATGTAGCATATTATGGGTGCAAGGACAATAGGGAAAGTATGCCGTGCACGGGCACACCGGCGGGATTCAGTGCTTTTTTATTGCCTGGCAATTGCCAGGCAATGTGTTACTGCAGTGGTGAATCGAGCTGGGAGGCTGGTTTGCCGGCTTTTGGTTGGTGCTCTTTTAATGCCAGGCATTCTCTGGGGGGTCATCTAGTGGGTTAATGCCTGGCATTTTGACTGTTCTGGAGGTTATTCCAGGTCACAATTACAAAACAAAACCCCCACCGGAGCGGGGGTTAAGTAATGCAATTACTGTTTCACATTGTAGAATGCTTTTTTGCCGAGGTATTGGGCCATTTCACCGAGCTGGTCTTCGATGCGGAGCAGCTGGTTGTATTTGGCTACGCGGTCTGTGCGGGAAGGTGCCCCTGTTTTGATCTGGCCAGCGTTCGTTGCCACTGCGATGTCGGCGATCGTTGTGTCTTCCGTTTCACCGGAACGGTGGGAGATGACAGCTGTATAGCCGGCTTGCTTGGCCATTTCGATTGCATCAAATGTTTCAGTAAGTGTACCGATCTGATTGACCTTGATGAGGATTGAGTTGCCGACGCCGTTTTCAATACCTTGCTCGAGTTTCTTCGTGTTCGTGACGAACAGGTCATCCCCAACAAGCTGTACGCGGCTGCCAAGGCGCTCGGTAAGCATTTTGTGGCCGTCCCAGTCGTTTTCATCAAGGCCGTCTTCAATGGAGATGATTGGATATTTGTTGACAAGCTCTTCATAGAAATCAACCATTTCTTCAGAAGTGCGGGTCACGCCTTCACCTTTGAAGTTATACTTGCCGTCTTCGTAAAGCTCTGAAGATGCGACATCCATTGCCAGCATAACTTCTTCCCCTGCCTTATAGCCGGCTTTTTCAATCGCTTCAATGATTGTAGAAAGAGCTTCTTCGTTCGAGCCGAGGTTCGGGGCAAAGCCGCCTTCGTCACCGACTGCAGTGTTGTATCCTTTGCTCTTAAGGACAGATTTCAGCGCATGGAAGATTTCCGCACCTGTACGAAGTGCTTCCTTGAATGTCGGAGCGCCTACAGGCATGACCATGAATTCCTGGATGTCGACGTTGTTGTCCGCATGCTCGCCGCCGTTCAGGATGTTCATCATCGGTGTCGGCAATGTTTTTGCATTGAAGCCGCCAAGGTACTGGTACAATGGCAGTTCAAGGAAGTCCGCAGCTGCGCGTGCAACCGCCATGGACACGCCAAGAATGGCATTGGCGCCGAGGTTGCCTTTGTTCTCAGATCCGTCGAGGTCGATCAGCATTTTATCGATTGCAACCTGGTCGATTGCGTCATAACCGATCAGTTCAGGAGCGATTTTTTCGTTCACGTTGGCTACCGCCTGGGATACGCCTTTGCCAAGGTAACGGCCTTTGTCGCCGTCACGGAGTTCAACTGCTTCATATTCACCAGTTGACGCGCCGCTTGGGACAAGGGCGCGGCCCATTGCGCCGGTTTCCGTATAGACTTCAACTTCAACTGTCGGATTGCCGCGGGAGTCAAGGACTTCGCGTGCATATACATCAATAATTACAGACATGCTTCAATCTCTCCTTTTTTATGAAAAAATGATTTTGTACACTTACTTTTTGATGATCGAATTACCGGTCATTTCTTCCGGTTTGTCTATGCCAAGCAGTTCAAGAATCGTCGGGGCCAGGTCGCCGAGAATGCCGTCATTGCGGAGCTCGATTCCTTCTTTCGTCACGATGACCGGAACCGGTGATGTCGTGTGGGCTGTCATCGGCTTGCCTTCAAGCGTCATCACTTCATCGGCATTGCCGTGGTCGGCTGTGATGATGGCTGTTCCGCCTTTTGCTTCAAGGGCGTCAATGACACGGCCAAGACACTCGTCCACCGCTTCAATCGCTTTGACAGTCGGTTCCATCATGCCGGAATGGCCGACCATATCCGGATTTGCAAAGTTCAGGATAATCGCATCGTGTTTTTCCGCCTCGATTTCTTTCACCAATGCATCTGTCACTTCATAGGCACTCATTTCCGGCTGCAAGTCGTATGTTGCCACTTTCGGAGAATCGATCAGGATCCGGTTTTCCCCTTCATATTCAACATGCTGGCCGCCGTTGAAAAAGAACGTGACGTGCGGATATTTTTCAGTTTCCGCGATGCGGAGCTGCTTTTTGCCGTTTCTGGACAGTACTTCACCGAGCGTATTGTCAAGGTTGACAGGCTCATATGCCACATAACCCTGGACAGATTCACTGAAATGGGTCAGTGCGACGAAATGGAGGTTCTTCGGATGTTTTCCACCGCGGTCGAAATCTTTGAAGTTCTTGTTCGTGAATGCGGTCGATATCTGGATGGCCCGGTCCGGGCGGAAATTGTAAAAGATGACTGAATCATCGTCTTCTACTGTTCCTGTCGGTGTCCCGTCCTCTTTTTTAATGACAGACGGCAGGACGAACTCATCATGGATGCCATTTTCATAGGAATCCTCGATGACTTCCATCGGCGTGTTGTAAGAAGGGCCTTCTCCGTATACCATCGCGCGGTACGCTTTTTCGACCCGGTCCCAGCGATTGTCGCGGTCCATGGAATAGTAACGGCCGGATACTGTTGCAATTTCGCCGACACCGAGGTCTGCCATCAGTTCTTCTGTTTGCTTGATATAGGTGCCTGCTGTTTGCGGGCCGACATCGCGCCCGTCAAGGAATGCATGGACGTACACCTTTTTCAGGCCATGTTCGGCAGCCAGACGGAGCAGGGAGAACATATGGTTGATGTGGCTGTGAATGCCCCCATCGGACAGCAATCCGAACAGATGGAGGGCTTTTCCCTTGTTTTTCGCATCTTCAATCGCCCTTACGAATGTCGGGTTTTCTTCGAATTCCCCCTGGCGGATGGACAGGTTCACTCTTGTCAGGCTCTGATACACAATGCGTCCGGCTCCGATGTTCAGATGGCCGACTTCCGAGTTTCCCATTTGCCCTTCCGGAAGGCCTACCGCCTCGCCATGTGCCGTCAGCTGGCTGTGCGGATACCTTTTCCACAGGCGGTCAAAATTCGGCTTGTTCGCCCGGGTGACAGCATTTCCTTTTGTTTCTTCGCGGCAGCCGAAGCCGTCGAGAATAATAAGTGCTACTGGATTTTTTGCCATTAGTTAACTGCCTCCAAAAGCTGCAGGAAGGATTGCGGCTCAAGGCTTGCCCCGCCGACAAGCGCACCGTCGATATCCTGCTGTTCCATCAACTCTTTGATGTTAGCAGGTTTTACGCTGCCGCCGTACTGAACGCGGACTGCATCGCCTGCACTCTGTGAAAAGATTTCGGCAACATGGGTGCGGATTTGTCCGCATACTTCATTGGCATCTTCGGAAGATGCTGTCTTGCCGGTTCCGATCGCCCAGATTGGTTCGTAAGCGATGACGGTTTCTTTCACCTGATCCTCTGTAAGGCCTTCAAGCGCTTTTTTGACCTGGCCGGTCACAACATCTTTTGTTTGTCCGCTTTCACGCTGTTCAAGTGTCTCACCGACGCAGACGATAGGTGTGATGCCATACTTGAATGCTGCATGCGTCTTCTTATTCACCGTTTCATCTGTCTCATTGAACATCTCGCGGCGCTCAGAGTGTCCAATTACCGCATACTGCACGCCGAGGTCTTTCAATGCCGCCGGGCTGATTTCACCCGTGAACGCACCGCTTTCCTCATAATGCATGGTTTGGGCGCCGACACGAAGGTCAGTGCCTTTTGTCATTTCAACAAGCTTGTTCAAAAACAGGGCAGGTGCACAGACAACCGCATCCACTTTGTCTGCAGACGGAATCTGGCCCTTTACTTCGCTCACAAAGCTTTCAGCTTCACCCAGTGTTTTATGCATTTTCCAGTTTCCTGCAATGATCGGTTTACGCATTTCGCTTTCACCTTCCTAATCAGGTATTACTTGTCGTTAAGTGCTTTTACGCCTGGAAGCTCTTTGCCTTCCATGAATTCAAGCGATGCGCCGCCGCCCGTTGACATATGGCTCATCGCATCCGCATAGCCGAATTTCTCAACCGCAGCAGCAGAATCGCCGCCGCCGATGACGGTGAATGTATCCTTCGCGTCAGCCAGCGCTTTCGCGACTTCTTTCGTACCACTGGCAAACGATTCTAATTCAAAGACTCCCATCGGACCATTCCAGATGACCAGCTTGGATCCTAGAATCACATCGCGGTACTTTTCAATTGTCTTCGGACCGATATCAAGTGCCTCCCAATCAGCCGGGATGTTATCGATATCTACAATCTTCGTATTTGCATCATTCGCGAAATCGTCAGCAACAACCGCGTCAACCGGCATTATGAAGTTCACGCCGGCTTTTTCGGCTTTTTCCATGAACGTTTTCGCTAGATTGATTTTGTCTTCCTCAAGCAGTGAATTACCAATTTCGTAGCCCTGGGCTTTGATGAACGTATAAGCAAGGCCGCCGCCGATGATCAGGTTGTCCACTTTCTCAAGCAGATTATCGATCACGCCGATTTTGTCCTTGACTTTCGCACCGCCGATGATCGCCGTAAACGGACGTTCCGGATTGGAAAGGGCTCCGCCCAGTACTTCAAGCTCTTTTTCCATCAGGAAACCTGCGACTGCAGGAATATGCTCGGCAATGCCCGCTGTCGATGCGTGAGCACGGTGTGCGGCGCCGAATGCGTCATTCACATAGATGTCAGCAAGATCTGCAAATTTCTTGGAAAGGTCTTTGTCGTTTTTCGTTTCACCCGGATAGAAACGGACGTTTTCCAGCAGCAGCACATCGCCGCCTGTCATTCCGGAAATTGCTTTGTCCACTTCATCACCATAAGCTTCATCTGTTTTCAGGACTGCTTTGTTAAGATGATCGCTCAAACGCTGGGCAACAGCATCAAGGCGAAGCTCAGGGACGACTTCTCCTTTCGGGCGGCCGAGGTGGCTGGCCAGAATGACGATCGCACCTTGCTCGCTCAAATACTGAATCGTAGGAAGAGCCGCACGGATACGGGTGTCATCTGTAATCTTCCCATGCTCCATCGGGACGTTGAAATCCACCCGGCAAAATACGCGTTTACCTGTTACATCAATGTCTTTTACCGTTTTCTTGTTCATGCGAAATTGGCCTCCTTGTTCGAGAGTGCCCGGCACGTGCCGGGGAATTGCCTGGCAATTGCCTGGCACTTGACAGGCAATGCATACCTAAGGGGAGGGGGATATATCCCCTCTCCCCTAAAAAGATGGTGTTAAACTATTTTTTATTATAGTCCTTTTTGGGCGATGTAGTCCACAAGGTCGACTACACGGTTTGAATAGCCCGTTTCATTATCATACCAGGAGATGACTTTCACCATGTTGTCTTCAATCACCATAGTGGAAAGCGCATCTACTGTGGAAGAGTAAGTATTTCCATTGTAGTCACGGGATACAAGCGGATCTTCGCTGTAGCCGAGGATGCCTTTGAGGCCGCCTTCTGCAGCTTCCTTAAGCGCGCTGTTCACTTCTTCGACTGTCACGTTCTTGTCAAGCTCGGCAACAAGGTCGACAAGGGAAACGTTTGGAGTCGGAACACGCATAGCCATACCGTTCAGCTTGCCATTAAGTTCAGGCAGAACGAGGGATACCGCTTTTGCAGCGCCAGTTGTTGTCGGAATGATGCTCTCAGCTGCTGCACGGGCACGACGGTAGTCCTTATGCGGCAAGTCAAGGATCTGCTGGTCATTTGTATAAGAGTGAACAGTTGTCATCATGCCGCGCTTCACGCCGAACTTGTCGTTAAGCACTTTCGCAAACGGCGCAAGGCAGTTTGTTGTGCAAGAAGCGTTTGAAACGACATGGTGGTTTTGCGGATCGTACTTGTCTTCGTTTACGCCCATCACCACTGTGATGTCCTCTTCTTTTGCCGGAGCAGAAATGACAACTTTCTTTGCCCCTGCTTCAAGGTGCTTCGCTGCATCTGCACGCTGTGTGAAGCGGCCTGTTGATTCCACAACAACTTCCACGCCGAGGTCTCCCCAAGGAAGCTGTGCCGGATCGCGTTCAGCTGTTACTTTGATTTCTTTTCCATCCACAACAATATTGCTTCCGTTTACAGATACTTCTTTATCAAGAGTTCCGTGAACTGAGTCATACTTCAGAAGGTGTGCAAGCATGTTTGCATCTGTAAGGTCGTTCACAGCAACCACATCTACGTTCGGATTGTTAAGCGCTGCGCGGAAAACAACACGTCCAATACGTCCAAAACCGTTAATACCAACTTTTACTGCCATTTAAAATTCCTCCTTAAATGCACCTGTAGGTTATTTTTTGAGGGTAAAGATTTGATTCTATATTAAAGGGAAAGTTCCCTTAATAACGCTTTTGCTGCCCCTTCGTCCGTGACGAGGGAAGAATTCTGGCCCTGTTTGATGAAGGCTGCAATAGCACCTGCTTTTGATGTGCCGCCTGCGACTGCTATGACATTATCTACTTTGCCCAGGTCATCTAGCTGCATTCCAATTGTCCTTACTTTATGGACAATCCTGCCCGACCGGTCAAAATAATATCCGAATGCTTCCCCGACAGCCCGGCTGTCTTGAAGCTTTTGCAGCGTATCGGCCGGCTCCTTCCTCCGCTTTGCCATCATCATGGCATCGCCGATCCCGTGCACTACCATATTTGCCGATTTAATAAGGTCTAACACATCTTTTATTGAAGGTTCGGCAATCATTGAGCGATACGCTTCATCACTGACGCGTTCAGGCACATGCAAAAGACGGTAATGACCTTCCGACTTTTCAGCCATTTGCGCGCAAATGCTGTTGGCCTGATTTTTCACATCTTCCCCAAGCCCGCCGCGCGCCGGCACGAACAAGACATCGCCGGCAATTGTTTCAGGCGTCATCATGTCAGCCACCGCTGCCATTGTTGTCCCGCCTGTTACTGCTACAATATCATCCGCTTTAAGCCTCTTTTTCATTCGGCCTACTGCAGCTCTGCCCATTTCCTGCTGGACCCACGGGGCTTCATCGCTGTTTCCGGGTACTACCGTCACTTCAGCCAGACCGAGAAGCTCTTTAATTCTTGATTCAAGCGCTCCAATGCCAGCCACTTCCCGCATCGTCTCTTCCAGCTCATCAAGCACTTCTTCGCCGCTTGCCGTGATCGTCATGCCTCCGGCAGCGACAGAAATGAGCCCTTGATCTTTTAAGAAAGAAACCTCGCCGCGCAGCGTCCGTTCTGTCAGCCCAAGGCTTATCGACAGCGCCCGCCTTCCGATCGGCTGCATATACTTCAGATATTGAAGAATCTGATAACGCTTCTGCATAACCTTCAGCAAATCAGGCAATAATTTTTTTTGGATGTCAATCAGTGAGCGCATAATCAATGACTCCTTACTGGTTAACTGGCCTGCTCCCTTGGACTTAAAATGTCCCGGCAAGTCATATTGTGTCCCGATTAGCCGAAAAAAATATACCGTTCTTACAAAATGTATTCTAACACCGTTCCTTTGGCTATTCAATCATTATTTACTGTTGTTTTGTAAGCAAACGCTTTCTTATTTCGCTTTTCACAACTTTGCCAAAAAAGGCATCGCGACCGTCGATATTCACGACAGGAATCATCAACTGGTACGTTTCCAGCAGACGGTCGTCGGAATGGATGTCTGTTATATCCAGCGTAAACGGGACTTCTTCGTACAATTCTTCTATTACCCGTTTTGCCCCATCACATAACGGGCAATTTTCTCTCGTATATAAAATAACGTGCGGAACAGCCATATGAGCCCCTCTCTTTCCGGAATCACCTGTTTTTCATTTTACCTTTTATTATAGATGTAATCCAGTTCGGACTTCAGGTTATATCGGGCAGTATTGAATAGTAGGAACCTTCGAATTATCCTCCAACGAAGAAAGTGCGGAGCTTTTCGAAGCGTCCATGCCTTCCGCTCCAATCCACTCAGTTGGTACATCACGTTTTCGCCCGCGGAAAGCGAGCCCCTCCAGATTTATTGCCTAAAAGGGTCTAATGTTAACTATCTCAATATATAAAAAGCTCGGAGGTTTTCAATACTCCGAGCTTGCTAAGACCTAAAATTTCCGCCGTGTATTGAATTTTTGCCATTCAACCCGTTTCTTTTAATGCGGGTTTTTTTAAAATCGTTTCCGTTTCGATGAGGACGGGATATTCATTTGTTCCCGGTATTTCGCAATCGTCCTACGGGAAACGACGATCCCTTTTTCCTTTTGAAGTGCTTCAACCAGCTTCTGGTCTGAAAAAGGTTTTTTCGCATCCTCTTTATCTATTAATCCTTTGACCATCTCTTTAACAACTTCAGCAGAGGCTTCTGCTCCAGTAGCCGTTTTCAATCCGGCTGTGAAAAAATACTTCAGTTCGAACAACCCGTGCGGTGTCTGGACATATTTGTTTTTAACCGCGCGGCTGACCGTCGACTCATGGATATCTGCCTCTTCAGCTACTTCCCGTAGCGTCATCGGCTTTAAATGCTGAGGACCGATTTCAAAAAAGTCTTCCTGCCGCTCAAGGATGACGGACATCACTTTGAGGAGTGTCGATCTTCTTTGTTCAATCGATTTAATCAGCCAGACCATCTGCTGGAATTTATTCTGGATATACTTCGCTTCTTCTGACTTGCTGTTATCGTGAATGTAATTTTGATATTGCCTGTTTATATTGATTTGCGGTGTATACTGGTCGTTCATTGTGATTTCATAATGCATACCGTTTCGGCGCACGGTTATATCCGGCACGATATATCTCGGCTTGTCGCCGGCATATAGGGCACCCGGCCTCGGATTAAGACCCTGGACTACATCATACACATCTTGAAGCGCCTGCAGGTCAGTATCCAGCTTCTTCGCCAATTCACGCCATTTCTTAAAAGCGAAGTCCTGAAGATGTTCCGACACCACTTTTTCAGCAAGATAATGCCGCGGATAAAGCTGCTTAAGCTGGATAAAAAGGCATTCGCCCAGATCACGCGCACCGACACCGGCCGGCTCAAGCGTGTGCAAAATCTCAAGCGCAGCCTCTGTATCTTCCATAGAAACGCCTGTTTTGGCGGCAGCGGTTTCAAGCGGTTCAGATAAGTACCCGTTTTCATCCAATGAATCCACCAAAAATGACAGCGCTTTCTTTATATCACTTGAAAGTTTCTGATAGGAAATCTGCTCCTGCAAATAATCCCGGAGGCTTGTTTCGTTGCTGCTTATAAAATCAAAAGGATTATGTTGTTCGCTCTTACGCCCGTTCCCGCTGTAGCTGCCCATAGAAACCGGTTCAGCCGCAGATGCCTGCTCCGCCAGATCGATCAGAGGATTTTCAAGCGCCTGCTCCTCAACAAACTCCTGCAGCTCGACTGCAGAATACTGAAGAAGCGTGATTGCCTGCCGTAACTCATTCGTCATAACAAGCTTAAGCGTCTGTTGTTGAAATAGACCTAAATCCATACAATAACCTCCCCATCCGACCTCTATTTTACACTATTTTATGTATAGTTTGAATGGAAATGATTGAGGAAGTGTGAAGATTTACCCTCTGGTGTATATAAGAACTGCATATTCGACCGCTCAGAAATGAACAAATGTGCAAGGCGCCCGCTTAGGGCGTACACATAAGGGGGCACCCGCAGGAAGGTGCCTTTCCTTTGGGAGGGGGTCACCGTTTATGACGATAGCCGCTGGCGCATGGAGCTGGATGACTCCCTTCTCGCTTTTTATCCAGAACACATTGAAAAAGCAGCACCGGTTATCCGATGCTGCCTTCAGAAAAAATAAAACCCCCTGCACATCCGCACAAGAGGTTAGGTTATATTTGAATGAATTATATAACAGGGACTTTTGGATTGCAACCGTTTCCGATAAAAAAGTTAAAAAATTCACAAAGTAGGGCTCATGCGGGATATCTGAAGGTGAATATGCATATCTTTTATAGTTGGACTCGCAGGAATGGTGCTTTTGTACTGTTTCGCGTTGCAGTATGATAGATTATCGTGCGGCGGTATTATATGCGGTTCTGTGATCGGGGAACATTGGAAAAGATAAATTGCTGGTTTTAGAAATGGGAATGCTAGGGGGACGAGCCTATTTTCAAATAAATTGCTGGTTTTTAAGCGTCCCATAACATGAAAATTAGCGGATAAAGCTCAATTTGCATGACTTTTTCCGGAATAAGAGTGAGTATGAGGGGAAGCAAGCAGAAATCATCCATCGTTTTTCTCGAAATTGATAGCTTTCGCGCCACATGCCCTCTTTTTCAAGCCAAACCGCCAACATTTCACGCCAGCACCCGGCCCTTTCACGCGCAATACCGTGATTTTCACGCCAAACCGCCGCTTTCACGCCATACTCCAGACTTTTCACGCCGAACCGGTTCCTTTTCATGCGGTTCCCGGCCGGGCACCCGGGCAATCCCCGCCTTGCCCGGCAATCAAGACGTTCCTATAAAGAAAACTCGCCGATTGGCGAGTCTTTAGGCGAAGACAGAGGCGTAGTTGCCCTTATCTATATTCTTAAAATTGACCGCTGCATCGAAATACTCCCTTGCTGACAATTTATACTCCCTATATGGGAACAAATGCGCAAGGCGCCCGCTTAGCGGCGTACGCATAAGCGGGGATACCCGCAGGGAGGTGCTCTTTCCTTCTGGAGGGATCACCGCTTATGACGATAGCCGCTGGAACTGGACAATCCCCGTCTGGCTTTTTATCTCCGTGCCAATAAAAAAAGCCGCCAATCGGCAGCTGTTTGTTATATGTAGTATGGCGCCCCCGGCAGGATTCGAACCCACCCTACGAGAACCGGAATCTCGCGTGCTATCCATCTACACCACGGGGGCAAACTATGTCACTCGGAAATCCAGCGACTCATTTATTATAGTAAAAATACCAGCCCTTTGCAAGGGGGATTTTCAATTTGATTCCTGGCGGATAAAATTGCCTGGCAATTGCCAGGCAATTACCGTGCCTCCCCGAATCCAACCCGGGCATATCCTGCAGTACAGCAACAATTCCACGTTTAAATCGGGTGCGAGAGGGTATGCTGAATTAGGTAAGTATATGGAGGTTTTCGGCTGATAGGTTAGGCAGGCCGGCAGTTGCTGCCGGTTAAAAATTTGGTCGAACGGTTTCTTTTGACCTTTATTGACCAAAATTGTATGATGGAGGTAAGCATCCAAAGTACATAGCGGATTTCACTTAAAAACTAAGGTGTTAGGAGGATGAGGAATATGAATTTGATTCCTACAGTCATTGAACAGACGAATCGCGGGGAACGTGCTTATGACATTTATTCCCGCCTGTTGAAAGATCGAATCATTATGCTGGGAAGCGGAATTGACGACAATGTTGCCAATTCGATTGTGGCCCAGCTGCTGTTTTTGGCCGCTGAAGATCCGGAGAAGGATATTTCTCTTTATATCAACAGCCCGGGCGGTTCGATTACTGCCGGCATGGCCATCTACGATACAATGCAGTACATTAAGCCGAATGTATCAACAATTTGCATCGGCATGGCCGCTTCTATGGGTGCTTTCTTGCTGGCAGCAGGCGAGCCGGGCAAACGTTTTGCCCTGCCTAACAGTGAAGTCATGATCCATCAGCCGCTCGGCGGAACACAGGGTCAGGCAGCCGATATTGAAATCCACGCTAAGCGTATCCTGCAAATGCGCGAAAAGCTGAACCAGATTTTGTCCGAGCGCACAGGCCAGCCGCTTGAAGTGATCGAACGCGATACAGACCGTGATAACTTCATGACAGCCGAGGCTGCAAAAGAATACGGCTTGATCGACAAAGTCATCAGCAACCCGCCGACAACTGAAGACAAAAAGTAAGCAAACTGAAAGCCCGGCCTTCCCGCCGGGCTTTTGCATTTATGATTTCAAGTCTTTCTTTTCCACAAATGCCGAAAGGGCTTCGACCGCCTGCTCCTCATCTTTTCCATCTGCCTGCAAGGTGACTTCCGCACCGGAGGCAACGGCAAGGCTCATGATGCCCATTATGCTTTTTGCATTCACTTTCTTTCCGTCTTTTTCTACAAAAACGTCTGAATCAAACCGGTTCGCTTCCTGTACAAACAGTGCAGCCGGCCTGGCCTGAAGCCCCGATTCAAGTTCAACTACAATTTGTCTCTCAACCACCACTGATTCCTCCCTTTCGATTCTCTCCGCCTATGCAAAAATATCTATTTCTATTTGAAATTCCACTGCCATAAAGGCTCTGTCAAAGCTGAATAAAACGCCTTAAAAGCCGCTTGCTCTCTGCAGCCGTTTCACCGTGTAAGTCTTGCGGTTTTGTCCAGTTCGACAAGAAAAGTGCAAGGCGCCCGCTAACCGGCGTATGCATAAGCAGGGCCGCACCAGGAAAGGCACTTTTTCCCTTCATGGGGCGGCAATGCTTACGACGATAGCCGCTAGAGCTCGCAGCTGGACATTGTGCTTAAAACCTTTCTTACCCATTAAAAGAAAACGCTGTCTTTTTTCGGAAAACCGTGCATCATCAGACTCGTCAGCGGATGCTGTAGCCGCCAATCTCTGATGGTGCACACCTTTATATACGCGTAGCATCAAGAAATGGGTTCACCCATTCTTATCTTTTCGGCAATCTGATCCAATTTACGCAGCCGGTGGTTGATGCCTGATTTGCTGATTTTTCCGTTTTCGAGCATATCACCGAGTTCTTTCAAGGTTACATCCTGGTATTCAAGGCGGAGCCGGGCGATTTCTCTGAGCTTGTCAGGCAAAGCCTCAAACCCGATCGTATCCCGGATCAATTTTATATTTTCAACCTGGCGTAATGCTGCGCCGATTGTTTTGTTTAAATTTGCGGTTTCACAGTTTACAAGGCGGTTGACCGAGTTGCGCATATCCCGGACAATCCGTACATCTTCAAAGTGGAGAAGCGCCTGGTGGGCACCGATGATATTCAGAAATTCGGAAATTTTTTCCCCTTCCTTCAAATACACGATAAACCCTTTCTTCCGCTCAAGTGTTTTCGCGTTCAGGTCAAACATATTCATGAGATCACACAAGGACTGGTTATGTTCCCTATATAATGAAAAAACCTCCAAATGGTATGATGACGTTTCAGGGTTGTTTATGGATCCTCCTGCCAGGAAAGCACCGCGTAAATAGGCGCGTTTGCAAGCTTTCTTTTTCGTGAACTTTGCAGGGATCTTATGGGTGAATGAAAATTGCCCTTCAAGGATGGCAAGGTCCTCAAGGATTTCCCGGGCCTGTTCTTTCAGCCTGACAATATATACATTATTTTTCTTCAGCCGCATTTTCTTCCGGACAAGCAGCTCGACAGGAACGCCGTAGCCGCGTTTAATCAATGTGTACATCCTCCTGGCAATGGCCGCATTTTCCGTCTGTACGTCAAGGACAAGCTTTTGGTTCGTGAATGACAGGGAGCCATTCATGCGGATGAGTGCCGCCAGTTCAGGCTTCATGCAATTTTCATCCAGTTCAAGCGTTGTCAGTTCTTTCTTTGTTTCTGAAGCAAACGACATCTTTTCACCCCCTCTATACAGAGCTGTTACCCCTCAGGTCTTCCCTTTGTAATCATTTCATAAATGAGCTTTGCAATTTTTTTTGCATCATGCCGGATGACATTTCGGTCATATTCGATGATACCGTCACTGATGATTTCACAGCCGAGCGTCTGCAGTCCACTTTTATCGCTCAGCACCGGCTTTGCCTCTTCTTCTGCATATAGGGCCTGAATTTCTTCCGGTACGAGCGTATCGTTGACAATGACTGTATCGATAAACGGCTGGTGCAAATGGTCATACAAGGCCTTCACATGGTCGCTGGCGGTGTAATCCGTCGTTTCACCGGCCTGGGTCATGACATTGCACACGTACACCTTCCGTGCCTTTGAGGCGGTCAACTCCTCGCCGATTTTAGGCACGAGCAAATTCGGAAGGATACTAGTATACAGGCTTCCCGGACCGATCAAAATCATGTCCGCTTCCCTGATTTCCTGCAGCGTTTCATATAAAGGCTCCACATCTTCAGGAGTGATGAACACGCGTTTAATTTTTTTGCCAGAGGCGGGAATGTTCGATTCACCGCTTACGATCGTCCCGTCTTCCAGTTCCGCATTCAGCACAATGCTCTGGTTGGCGGCCGGGAGCACTTTCCCCCGCACATTCAAAACCCGGCTCATCTCCTGGATGCCATGGACGAAATCACCGGTGATATTCGTCATGGCTGCAAGAAGCAAATTGCCGAGGGCGTGCCCTGACAGGCCGTTCCCCTGGGAAAAACGATGCTGAAACAGGCTTTCGAACAGCGGCTCAACCTCTGCCAGTGCAATCAGCACATTCCGCACATCACCGGGCGGCGGAATGAAAAGCTCATCGCGGAGCCGGCCGGAACTGCCGCCGTCATCAGCAACCGTGACAATTGCTGTAATATCCAATGGATATTCCTTCAGCCCGCGCAATAGAACAGGCATCCCTGTTCCCCCGCCGATTACAACTACTTTTCGGCCCTGGTTCTCAGTATTGCTCATCTTGCGCGTTCCTTCCGCTGCATCTCCCGGTGTGATACATGTGTGTCATAGTCCTTGGAAAAATAATCCCCGAGATATTCAGCAAGCGTCACCGATCTGTGCTGGCCTCCAGTACAGCCAATCGCAATCACAAGCTGGCTCTTCCCCTCCCGTTTGTACTCGGGGAGCATAAACGTGAGCAGATCGAGAAGCTTATTGACGAATGTCTGGGTCTCAGGCCATTTCATCACGTAGTTGGAGACGACTTCGTCAAGGCCGGTCAGCGGGCGCATTTCATCAATATAATGCGGGTTTGGAAGGAAACGGACGTCGAATACAAGATCGGCATCAAGCGGAATGCCGAATTTGAAGCCGAATGATACGATATTGACATTGAAATTATACCGCTCACTGTCCGCAAACCGCTTTAACACTTTTTCACGGAGCTGCCGCGGCCGCAGGTCGGATGTATCAATCGACTGCTGGGCTTTTCCTTTCAAATCACTTAACAGGGCCCGTTCCTGCCTGATCCCTTCAAGCGGCAGCCCTTCAGGTGCCAGCGGATGAGAGCGCCGTGTCTCTTTGTAGCGCCGGACAAGGACGGAATCATTCGCATCCAGGAACAGGATTTGCGGCTGAATCCATTCTTCCGATTCGATTTCATCGAGCACTTCGCTGAGCTTCTCAAAAAATTCACGGCCGCGCAAGTCCATGACTAGGGCGACTTTATTCAGTTTTGTGCGCGACTCTTTCACCAATTCAAGGAATTTCGGCAGCAGTGTCGGCGGCATGTTATCGACACAAAAAAAGCCCAGGTCCTCAAGCGCCTGCATGGCGACCGACTTTCCAGCTCCCGACATGCCGGTTATCACAACCATCTGGTTTGATGTTTCAGCCATCATTCCCGCCTCCCTTACTTACTCTTGTTATACTGTCATCTTATTCAGTTATCTGCATGTCTTGCAAAATTCGCTTTAAAAACTTGCTCCGCTTGCCTTTTAAAATCAGCAATGGATATAACCAGGCTATTTTTTATAAAAAACAGTGATTTATTTATAATCTTCCACAGGATACCAGGTATTCAAGACGGATCAAGGCGGTAAGAAATCAATTCGAAGTCGGGAGTGTACGTAAACGTCCCGTAGATCATACCGCTGCCTTTCAGTACATACTCGATGATGTGGTGGTCACCGGGAGCCATCGGCAGGTCGGCCACCTTATCGGCAGGCTGCCACTTCAGTATGCCTTCTTCGCACTCATCAACACTTTCACCATCAAACTCAGTCGCTAAAAATGTAAACATCATCCATTCAGAGACGACTTTGTCCCCTTCTTTTATGATAAACGTAAAAATACCTTTTACGTTCGGATTCTTGATATAAATGCCGGTCTCCTCACGAAATTCACGTATGACGGAATCCTTGATGGATTCACCAGGCTCCATTTTTCCACCCGGCGCCACCCACCAGTCCCGGCGCGGTTTTTGCAGCAGCAGCACTTCATTACCTTTTAAAAGGACACAATTTGTTACCCTTTGCACAATATCACCTCTTCCAGGCCATACCCTGCCCTTCGACATAAGCCGGTTTTTGCCGGTTCTTCACCTAAGTATACTATATTTTCATAAGGGCTCACAATCCAATACATAACGGACTTTCGTCAGGGTGAACGTGCACACCCTCCATACACCCGGTCGGAACGTTCAGGGAATCCGCCGCCCCTCCGTCCATGATTGAGAACAAAAAAAAGGACACGGGAAGGGAATACCCGTGTCAAAAACCGTCTATTAAATAAAAGGGGGGTCAATTACTACTTATATAGTACCCCATAAATATTTCACCTGTGTTACAAACGAGTTAAAAGCGGGTTACGCTTTTTCAGGACTGCTTCTGTGCTTTCAGCTCTTCCATCAATTCCTCGACATAGTGCTGTGCAGCTTGAGCCGCGATGCTGCCGTCGCCGGTAGCTGTGACGATCTGGCGGAGCATTTTTTCACGCACATCGCCTGCAGCAAAAATGCCGGGTACTTTCGTTTCCATGTTTTCGTTCGTTTCAATGTAGCCATTTTCATTCAAGATGCCAAGATTGGAAAACGGCTTGCTCAGCGGAATCAAGCCGATGTAAATGAATGCACCGTCTGTTTTGAACTCGCTCTGTTCACCGCTTTTGACGTTTTCAATCGTGACGCTGCCGACTTTCCCGCCTTCATCGTTGATTGACTTGACGACAGTATCCCAGATGAAATCGATTTTATCGTTTTCAAATGCGCGGTCCTGAAGGATTTTCTGGGCGCGCAATTCATCACGGCGGTGGATGATTGTCACTTTGCTTGCGAAACGGGTCAGATATACCCCTTCTTCTACAGCGGAGTCCCCTCCGCCGACAACGACAAGCTCTTTTCCTTTAAAGAAGGCGCCGTCACAAACCGCACAATAAGAAACACCGCGGCCGCCCAGTTCATCTTCACCCGGAACGCCAAGTTTTTTGTACTCGGCACCCGAACCGATGATGATTGACCGTGCTTTGTATTCTTTGTTGCCTGCTTTGACAGTCTTATATTCTTTTCCATCGACGATTTCTGTAATATCGCCATATGCATACTCGGCACCGAACTTTTTCGCATGTTCGAACATTTTATTGGAAAGGTCAGGTCCGAGGATGGACTCATAGCCCGGATAGTTTTCAACGTCTTCGGTGTTTGCCATCTGTCCGCCCGGTATTCCGCGTTCAACCATCAGCGTGGACAGGTTTGCGCGGGAGGTGTATACAGCAGCAGTCATGCCTGCAGGACCAGCCCCGACGATTAGGACATCATAAATTTTTTCTTCACTCACAGAAATTCACTCCTTTTCGAGAATCCGATAACTCATATACCTATACCAGTATATGCATCTCTGACTATATTTGATTATTCCACAATGTCTATCCTATAAAACGAAAGTCACAAAATCCATTAAATTGCTCACGATAAAAGGGTATTCACCAATTTGACATATTTACTGACCGTTCCCGGTGAAATTCCGTACTTTTGAGCAGCTGCATTCTGTGTTAGTTTTTGTTCTTTATCTAAATTCCATACATATTCAAGCGCGGCCGCCAGTGCTTCCGCATTCGTGTGCCGGACCTTTTCCATGTCGAGCATTTCCGCTGCCAGCTGGGACCAGCTGACGAGCAATTCATGCAGCGCCGGCATCGCCAGCTGCTTCACATTTTTGCTGCAAATCAGTTCGGCTGTTCTGGCAAGCTGAAGTACTGCCCGGGTTTTCACCTTTTTCACTTGTTTCTCTCCATCATTGTGCACAATGGAAACCGTTTTATTCGGTTTCAGCTCGAGCATCATATGGGCCGCGAACTCTTTTAAGATGAACGGCTGGCTGCTTTCTTCGGCGAAATCCCTGAGCACCCGGTAAGCCCGGTCGTCATCGATGCGTTTCAAAATGTAAAGGGCGTACAGCTTTGTTTCAAACGTTTCGCCGGCGCCAAGTGCTTCCGAAAGCATATTCCGGAACGTTTCATGTTTTTTCAAGTCTTCAAACGTAAAGCCGTGAAAGTCTTTTTTAGTTGTTTCCCGGCTATCTTCATGCTTTTTCCACGGTTCTTTGCCGGCTTTTTGAGGGTTTAATTCCGTCACTGCTTTCCAGGCACGTTCAGCTACATTCTCATTGCCTGTTCGGTGTGATGAAACCGCCAGCCAATAATAAAAGCTGCCGTCACCCTCATATCCATGTTTATCAAGCCAGCGCAGCCACCTGTATGCCTGCTCGTGATACCCTGTCAGCGCAAAAGTCGCGCCGAGTTTGAAGCGGTGATCAGCACTTATCGGATATACGGACATAAGCTGTCCGATGACATCCTGTACGTTATTTTCCACCCCCAGGTAATGGCTAAACACAGCCAGATTACAAAGGGCATGGAGATTTCCCGGGTCTTTTTCAAGCACATCATCAATAACCTCGAGGGCCTCTTCCGTTTCACCCGAGTAAAAATAGGCCAGCGCCAGGTTATTGTAATTGGACCACAGCTCAGGATAATCGGTGATGATATCCTCAAGCGACTTAATCGCTTTTTCAAAATCCCCTTTTTCCAAATACGAGCGGGCCTGTTCCTGCTTTAACAGCAAGTCATCTTGTATATCAAAGTCCCTGTTTCCGAATTCATCATTTTCAATTCCCAATAAATCGAGCAGTTCCACAGTATCGTCAACAAACTCACCGTTCGGCGCCGCTTTAATATAGAGCTTCGCATTCTTTTCAGCTTCCTGGAACAGGCCGAGATGGGCAAAATTGTTGGCCAGGAAGTAACGGCATTCCGCCATATCCGGATCGAGTTCATCGAGCACCCGGGTCAGTTGGCGGTTGGACTCGTCATAATTTCCGCGTTCAGAAAGAATGACGGCATACTGGACAGCGAAAACCGGCTCTTCGGGTTCAAACCGGACCGCACGCTGCAAGTATTTTTCCGCTCTCCGCAAATCTTGCTGATGATATGCTTTCAGTCCCCTATTAAAAAAGTATTCACCGTCTTGGATAAACGGGATAACCTGCCCTTGATGTTTTTGTGCTTTATGTTCTTTTCCCATATCCATCCTCCAGTCTCCCCCGGGAATCATTCCGTCCATTATTCAACGAATCTGAGTATAACACATTTGCAACTGATTGGCTGTAAATTTTTGCACATTGTCTTATGTATGAAGAAGATATGTGAAAAAGTTAATCGTTTTATCACAGATCAGCATCGAAATGGCGAACAGCACCTCACCTTCTGCCGTTTTCACCTTCATCGCATGAAAATGCACCCATGTTTTCCGGCAATGACCTGTTGAAATAAAGCAGTTAAAAACCGGACAATTTTCTTCGATTTCAGTGTAACACAGGCGCCGGAAACAGACTATAACAAGCGATGTCCCCAGGGTGGAGGAACAAATGCACAAGGCGCCCGCTTAGCGGCGTACGCATAAGCGGGGGTACCCGCAGGGAGGCGCTCTTTCCTCCCGGAGGGGATCACCGCTTATGACGATAGCCGCTGACGCCTGGAGCTGGACGATTCCCTCCTGGCTTTTTATCCATAATGCTTACATTTTATAATTTCCTTAACAGAGAAAAAGAAAATGCCTGGGAATTGCCTGGCAATTGCCAGGCATTTCTCAGGCATTTCTTCCCGGATCATTTTCCGGATTCAGATTTTTGGGTGCTGTGCCGTTCCTGAAGGACAGCGAGCACGTCATCGAGCGGGAGTTTTTGTTCACGAAGGAGGACCATGAGATGGAAAATGAGGTCGGCTGCTTCCCATTTGAGCTCCTCGGAGTCGCGGTTTTTCGCGGCGATGATGACCTCGGAAGCTTCCTCGCCTACTTTTTTCAATATCTTATCGACACCTTCTGTAAATAAATACGTTGTATAGGATCCTTCCGGCATTTCCGCTTCCCGTTCAGCAATGATCCGTTCCAGTTCGTTCAGGATGGCGAACCGGTTTCCCCTGTCTGCAAAAGGGGCTTCACCTTCCTCCATGAGCGGCTTGCCAAAACAGCTGTAGCTGCCGGTATGGCAGGCGGGCCCTGACGGTTCGACACTTACGAGAACAGCATCCTGGTCACAATCATAGCGGAGTCCGGTCACCTTCTGGGTATTGCCGGAAGTCTCGCCTTTATGCCACAATTCCTGGCGTGACCTGCTGTAGAACCACGTTTCCCGGGTTTCGATTGTTTTTTCCAGCGACTTCTTGTTCATATAAGCAAGTGTCAGCACTTCTTTGCTGGCAGCATCCTGTACGATCGCCGGCACAAGCCCTTTTTCATCGAATTTGATGTCAGATACATTCATCGCACCAGCACCCCCTTTTCCTTCAATGCGTGTTTCACTTCTTTCACCGATGTCTCTTTATAATGGAAAATCGAAGCGGCCAGCGCCGCATCGGCCACTTCATGCTTGAATACTTCATTGAAATGCTCGGAGCTGCCGGCTCCGCCCGATGCGATGACCGGTACCGAAACCGCATCGTTCACCTTCTCGAGAAGCGCCAGGTCAAAACCGTTTTTGGAACCGTCACGGTCCATGCTCGTCAGCAGGATTTCCCCGGCACCGCGGTCCACCACTTCCCTGGCCCAGTCCACGACCTCCCACTCCGTCGGGGTGCGTCCGCCGTGGGTGTAGACCCGCCACGAACCCAACTCCTCATCGTACCGGGCATCGATCGCCACGACAATACACTGCGTCCCGAAATAATCGGCGCCTTCGGTAATCAATTCCGGGCGGTTCACGGCCGCCGTATTAAGCGACACTTTATCGGCCCCGGCCCGCAAAATCCGTTTCATATCCTCAAGAGATGATATCCCGCCGCCGACTGTAAACGGAATGGCAAGCTCTGATGCGACATCCCTCACAACTTCGACCATCGTTTCCCGGCCTTCGTGCGAAGCGGAAATATCGAGGAAAACAAGCTCGTCCGCTCCCTCCTCATCATAAAACTGCGCCAGTTCAACCGGATCCCCGGCATCCCGGAGCTCGACGAACTGCACGCCCTTCACGACCCGGCCTTCCTTCACATCAAGGCATGGAATGATCCGTTTTGAAATCAAAGGCTGCCCACCTCCCGCAACGCTTCAGCAAGCGTAAACCGGTCCGCGTACAGCGCTTTGCCGACAATCGCACCGGCAACTCCCTCGCTGCGGCGTTCCGCTAGATTCCGGAGATCGGCAAGGCTGCTGACACCGCCCGATGCGATCACTTCTTTCCCTGTCGCTTCAGCAAGCCGGATTGATGCATCAATATTAGGCCCGGACAGCGTTCCGTCAGTTGCGATATCAGTGAAAATGAACGTCTCGGCGCCGGCTGCAGCCAGTTCCTTGCCGATATCCTCCGCTTTCACTTTCGATGTCTCTGTCCAGCCTTCCGTCGCCACATACCCGTCGCGCGCATCAAGTCCAATGGCAATCCGGCCGTGATGTTCAGCTAGCATCTCTTTGACGAAATCAGGACGGGAAAGGACACTGCTTCCGAGGATTACCCGCGTCACACCGCGATTGAAATAATACTCCGCGTCCTCCTTCGTGCGAATCCCCCCGCCGACCTGAATCTTCAGCCCTGAATTGTAAGCGATGGAAGAAATCAATTTCTCATTCACAGGCTTTCCTTCTTTTGCACCGTCAAGGTCGACCATATGAATCCACTCGGCTCCCTGATCGGCAAACTGCTGGGCGACTGTCTGCGGCGAATCACTGAAAACCGTTTCCTTATCATAATCGCCCTGCAGGAGACGCACGCATTTGCCGTTCCGGATATCGATCGCCGGATAAATCGTGAAGCTGCTCATACACTTTCCGCTCCTTTCACAATGTCCGTGAATCGTTTTAAAATAGCGAGGCCGGCCCTGCCGCTTTTTTCCGGATGGAACTGGGTTCCGAAAATATTCAGGCGGCCGACAACTGCCGGCACTTCCACATCATAGTCCGCACTGGCAAGCACGACATCATGCCGGTCTGTCTCAACGTAATAGGAATGGACAAAATAGACGAAGTCTTCAGGGATGTTTTTCAGCAGCGGCGAATCGGGCGCATGGTAGGCAAGCCGATTCCAGCCCATGTGCGGCACCTTGTATTTCAGGCCCGCTTTCGTATGCCCTTTGAAACGGACAGCCCGCCCGGGTAATATCCCGAGGCCTTTTGTCAGCCCGTTTTCTTCGCTTTCTTCAAATAACAGCTGCATGCCGAGGCAAATGCCGAAAAGCGGCTTGCCGTTTTCAGCTTCAGCAAGGATGAATTCCGTCAGCCCGCTTTCATTGAGCGACTTCATCCCATCCCGGAATGCCCCGACACCCGGTAAAATCAGGCCGTCGGCTTTTTTCAGTTCATCTATGTCACCTGACAGGAAGAAGGGGACTTCCATCCGTTCGAGCGCTTTGCTGACGCTGAACAGATTCCCCATTCCATAGTCGATAATGCCGATCATTTACAACATCCCTTTCGTTGACGGGACCCCCTTGATGCGCGGGTCCTGCATCGTCGCTTCATCAAGCGCGCGGGCAAGCGCCTTGAATACCGCTTCTATCATATGATGTGTGTTTCTGCCGTAATGAACGATCACATGCAAATTCATCCGTGCTTCCAGTGCAAACTTCCATAAAAATTCATGAACAAGTTCAACATCGAAATCACCGATGCGCTCACCCGGGAATTCCCCTTTGAGTTCGAAATGCGGCCGGTTGCTCAAGTCGACAACAACCTGGGCGAGGGCTTCATCCATCGGCACGAACGCATTGCCGAAACGGCGGATTCCCTTTTTGTCGCCAAGCGCTTCAACAAAAGCCTGTCCGAGACAGATTCCGATATCTTCTGTCGTATGATGGCCGTCAATTTCCGTGTCGCCATTCGCATCAACATCCAGGTCGAACTGGCCATGCTTTGCGAAAAGGTCGAGCATGTGGGTCAAAAAAGGCACACCGGTCTCGAGCCTGCTGGTGCCTTCGCCGTCAAGGCTGAGCTTAAGAGAGATATCGGTTTCGTTCGTTTTGCGCCGGATGCTTCCTTTACGCGGTTCCATCTGTTGTTCCATCGTTTTCTTCCTCCCTTGCTTCAACTGCCCTGGCGTGCGCTTCCAGTCCTTCAAGGCGGGCAAGCGCGGCAATTTTTCCGCTGTTTTCCTTGAGCGCTGTCCTGCTGTATGAAATGATGCTTGATTTTTTCACAAAATCGTCGACCGATAATGGGCTTGAGAATCTGGCCGTACCGTTTGTCGGCAGTACATGGTTAGGCCCGGCAAAATAATCGCCGACCGGTTCAGAACTGTACGGGCCGAGGAAGATGGCACCGGCATGGCGGATTTTTCCGAGGGCCTGCATCGGCTCTTCGGTTACGATTTCTAAGTGTTCCGGTGCAAGGCTGTTGACGGCTTCGATTGCTTCCGTCATGGTTTCTGTAACATAAATCATTCCGTAATCACGGATGGAGGCTTCCGCCACCTTTTTGCGGGGAAGTGTCTGCAGCTGGCGTTCCACCTCTTTTGCGGCATCGGATGCCAGTTCCTCACTGTCCGTGACAAGGATGCTTGAGGCACGCTCATCATGCTCTGCCTGTGACAATAGATCAGCTGCGATGTATGTTGGATTGGCGGTGCGGTCGGCCAGGACAACGATTTCCGACGGGCCTGCAATCATGTCAATCGCCACATCCCCGAATACCTCACGCTTGGCAAGCGCCACAAAAATGTTGCCTGGGCCGGTGATTTTGTCGACCGCCGGAATCGATTCCGTTCCATAAGCGAGGGCCGCAACCGCCTGGGCCCCGCCGACTTTGAAAATTTCAGTGACGCCGAGCTCTTTCGCAGCGGCGAGCACGCCTGCCGGCAATTTTCCGTCAGCTTGCGGCGGCGACACCATCACGATTTTTTTCACCCCGGCAACCTGGGCCGGTATGACATTCATGAGGACAGATGATGGATACGCTGCCGTTCCGCCCGGGACGTAAACACCTACTGCATCAAGCGGTGTGATTTTCTGTCCGAGAATCGTGCCGTCTTCCTTTGTTGTCATCCAGGACTGCTGGACCATGCGGGCATGGTAGTCCCGGATATTTTCAGCAGCTTCATTCAATGCCGATAAAATTTCCGGCTCCATGCTTTCGTATGCTCCGTTGATTTCCTCTTCACTGACCCGGATGCTGTCCAGCGCGACCTTATCGAATTTTTCCGTGAACCGGCGGAGGGCACCGTCGCCATTCAGCCGGACGTCCTCAATAATGGAAAGGACCGTTTTGCGCTGATCCTCTGTTCCCGAATCGAGCGATCGTTTCAAGGAAATAGCATCTTTCACTCTCGTTATTTTCACTTGCCGACACTCCCTTTCACTGCCCGGGCAAGCCGGCTCGTCATATCATCAATGATGCTGTCTTTCGTCCGATAGCTCACAGGATTGACGATGAAGCGTGAAGTGATGCCGACGATCCGTTCCATTTCCACGAGGCCGTTGTCTTTCAGCGTCTGCCCGGTCGACACGATATCGACGATCCGCTCAGCAAGCCCCACAAGCGGTGCGAGCTCGATCGATCCGTTCAGTTTGATGATTTCAACCTGCTCGCCCTGCTGGCGGAAGTAGCTGGAGGCGATATTCGGGTATTTCGTCGCCACTTTCGGCGCCACGCTGCCTAACTTTGTGCCGGGAACGCCCGCAACAGCGAGGTGGCATGGACTGATGTTCAAATCAAGCACTTCATACACATCGCGTTCTTCTTCAAGCATGACGTCTTTTCCGGCAATCCCGACATCGGCGACCCCGTATTCCACATATGTAGGAACATCCATCGGTTTGGCCAGGATGTAGCGGAATCCGTCCTTCTCCGATTCGATGATCAGTTTTCTTGTATCGGAAAAATCCGGCGGCAGCTCGTAACCCGCATCCTGGAGCAACCTTGCAGCATCCTTGAAGATCCGCCCCTTCGGCAGGGCGATTGTCAGTTTTTCGTCCATTATGGGCGACCCCCTTTTCCGTTTCCGAGCATATAGCTGACTGAATCATAACGGGACGTAAAACGGTCGACGTCCTCAACTCCGTGAATGTCCTGCAAAATGACGCGCAGACCTTCGGAACGTTTTTGCCCCGCTTCTTCGAGTGCCTGTTTCCGCTGTTCATCACTGAAGAGGATGCAGTGAACTTCCGGCGTTTCTTCAGAAGTCCCGGCCGCTTCAAGCAGGCGGTCCATCCGGATGCCGAAGCCCGTCGCCTTCGCCGGACGGTCGAATTTCTCCATCAGCTGGTCGTAACGGCCGCCGTTGCAAAGCGGGGAACCGATTTTATCTGCGTACCCTTCGAACGTAATGCCTGTATAGTAACTCATATGGCTGACGAGGTTTAAATCAAGCCGGGCATATCGGGTCACGCCGTGGCTCTCAAGAATATCCCACAGTTTTTTCAGGCTGCCGGCTGCCTGTTTTCCTTCTTCTGATTGGACAAGTGCGGCAGCTTCATCTATCTTTTCAGGTGTTCCTCTTAATTCGAGCAGTTTCAGCAGGCGGTTTTCGTCGATTGACGAAAGGCCGAGCGTCCGGATATGTTCGCGGTAGCCGACATAATTTTTCTCATATAGAAAACGGCGGAGCCCTTCGGCCCGCTCCTCATTGCCGAGCACTTCGACAAACAGGGCATTGACGTAACCGATATGGCCGATTGCGATTGTGAAATCTGACAGGCCGGCCTTTTCCAGAACAGCCGTCATGAGTGCGATCACTTCCGCATCAGCACTCAGCGTCGGATCCCCGATCAACTCCACGCCGATCTGCTCAAACTCTGCCGGGCGGCCGCCTTCTCGCTGCTGGGCCCGGAACACATTGGCATCATACGCAAGGCGGAGCGGCAGGCTGTTGCCGCGGAGCCTTGACGCCGCAACCCGGGCGATCGGCGCCGTCATATCCGGGCGCAGCACAACCGAATGCCCCTGCTGGTCGAGCAGCTTGAACAGCTGCTGATCTAATATTGCCGACGCATTCCCAACCGTCTCATAATATTCAAGCGTAGGCGTATCCACATGCTGATACCCCCAGCACCCAATCTCATCCGCAATAGAGCGGCGAATCTTCTGCTTCGTCTCATATAAAAGCGGCAATGTATCCCTCATGCCGAGCGGCTTCTCAAACATAAACGGCTTAGACATCATTTCCCCTCCAAATATCAATTCGCTGTCTTACTACCTTCGCTAAATCGCCGATAATTCCTGTGGGAATTGCCTGGCAATTGCTTCGCAATTGCCAGGCAGCCAAAACCAAATCCGAAACCTAAACACCACAAATTTTGTGCCTTTGGCTAATCCCCCGTAATCCAGTATTTTGCATTATTATTAACATCCTTGAAGGAAATAAGGCGGCAGATGCTGAATTAACGTAAATACTATCGTCTGGATAACAAAACGCTTTAGTTCGCTAATACGATAATAAAATAAAGTTATAATGAGTGTAACTTTACAAACATCATACGTCAACCGAAAAAGTTTGCAGGATTTAGTGCCTGGCAATTGCCTTGCAATTGCCAGGCACACTGCCCCTTATTAAGTACTTCTCTACAAACCATTCGAATAAACTAGTAAAAATGCCCGGGGGAGGAAGAGAGATGCGGATTGCCTGGATTACGGACAGTACTGCCAATTTGACTGAAGAATTTATGAAGAAACATCATATTTATTCCGTTCCGGTTCATATTATTGCCGGTGATGACACTTACCGGGATGGGGTTGATATCAGCCCTGAAGAATTATATGAAAAGATGAAACGGCTGCCGGAAGGGGTGGTCGCAAAAACGTCCCAGCCTTCCATCGGTGAATTCACTGATGCCTATGAAAAGCTTCAGCAAGATTACGACGGAGCGATTGCCGTCCACTTATCCGCTGCATTGAGCGGTACGTTCGCAACGAGCAGGCAGGGGGCAGAAATCGCGGGATTTCCCGTTGAAATGGTCGATTCCAAGCTGATTTCAGAACCACTTGCAGTCTTGATCCATCGCGGGATCAAACTTCTTTCCGATGGCATGAGCGTCATTGAGATAAAAGAGGAGCTCGAAAGGCTGGCGGATCTCAATGAAACGTATGTATCGGTCGGAAACCTTGAGCAGCTATACAGGAGCGGCCGGCTCAGCAGCATCAGCTATTTTCTGGGCAGCTTTTTAAAGATTACCCCGATTATTGGACTGGAGGACGGCAAGCTCGAGATCAAAGAAAAAGTGAGGACGGAACCGCGTGCCTGGAAAAAGATGATTGCCCGGCTGGCAGAATGCAGGAATGACTACGGGGTGAGCGGGGCTTATATTCTTCATGTTAACTCGATAGAGAAAGCACAGAAGTTAAAGCAAGAAATAGTGGAGACCCTACCGGAAATGGATATTTCAATCTCAGACCTTTCACCGGCGGTCGGCGTACATACCGGCGAGGGGACGGTTGCGTTGAGCTGGTTCAATTAAAAGATGGAACCAGGCATATAGGAGGTTTTGGCCAGGTAAGCCGGTCACTATGAAACGTTTTTAGTGGCCGCTGCCGTTCGGTCCCTGCGCACAATTTTTCAATCCAAGCCGCGAAAAAGCCCTCGGTTTTTCAAAAAATACACTCCCTCCATGAAAATGCGGCAGAACACCGGCAGCAATCATTCCGCCTTCGCCTCCACCCTGATAGAACGTTAAAATTTAACGGTTTTTCATTCATTTCAGCCGATTTTATTTTCTTTTCCCTACAATCAAATCCCACGGATTTTCACGCCATTTCCTGAACATGCACTAACCGCCAGCCCAAAGAATTGTCCAGTTGAACAATCCACCACCTCCGCGAGCGCAAAACTGCTCCTGCCCGCCGCTCCGGATTCCGCTCACCCCGCATCTAACCCGCCAAGCCTAAACAAAAAAAGACCAACCCCCATCGGGATCAGCCTTCCTCTTCTCGCTTCCGTGCTTCCATCTCTTCTTTTGTATAAATCACTTGCATCGGATTTCCGCCGACAAAGGCGCCGGCCGGAACATCCTTATGGACGAGCGTGCCTGCCGATACGACAGCCCTGTCGCCGATATGGACGCCGGGCAGAATTGTCGAGTTGGCACCGATCAGCACTTCATCGCCGATCACTACATCCCCGAGCCGATATTCTTCAATCAAATATTCATGGGCGAGGATGGTCGTATTATAGCCGATCACACTGTTGCGGCCGACCGATATCCGTTCCGGAAACATGATGTCTAGCATCACCATCAGGGCAAATGCAGTCTGGTCGCCGACCTTCATCCGCAAAAACGTCCGGTACAGCCAATTTTTCACCGGTAAAAACGGCGTATAGCGGGCAGCCTGGATGACCACAAAATTTTTGACGACTTTCCAGAATGGGACAGTTTTATAAACGCCCCAGAGCGAATTGGCTTCCGATACTTTATAGCGTTCGGTCCTTCTCACGGTTACCCACTCCGATCAGCTTCAGCAAATCCTGCATGTTTTCAAGCATGAAGTCGGGATCGTAGGCTTCAAGATGTTTGCGCCCTTTTGCGGTCCAGGCGACACCTGCTGTATACGTTCCCGCGTTTTGGCCGGACACGATATCATGGTGATTGTCTCCAATCATGATTGCATGCTCGCGCCGGCTGCCGAGCTGGAACAGCGCCTTTTCAACCGGCTCCGGATCGGGCTTGGCATTTATCACATCATCAAGCGTGACAACAACATCAAAGAAACGGTCGATGCCGGTCAATTCCATTCCCATTTTCACCGTCTGCCTCATCTTTGTGGTTACAATCCCAAGTTTATATTCATGCTTATGAAGCGTTTCAAGCGTCTCGACGACACCATCAAACGCTTCCACGTACTTATCATGATTTTCAATATTATGTTTCCGGTACGTATCCACCATTTCATCCACCCGGTCAGGGTCGAGAGAGGAAAAACTCTCTTTCAGGGGTGGCCCCATGAACTGCAGGCAGTCCTCCCTGCCATACTGTCCAGGATAATAGTGGTTCAGCGTATGCATGAACGACGAAATGATCAATTCATTTGTATCGATCAGCGTTCCATCTAGGTCAAACAGCACCGTATCAATTTTCATAAGTTGCTTCCTTTCTATGAGCTGTTTCAAATCGCGGCCAGAAGAATGCGACCGCCATCGTCAGCAGGATTGCCGTCACAAGCCTGATGGCAAGCAGCGGCCAGACCGGGATGCCGAGCGGCACAAAGATAAGTGTATCTTCCACGACCGCATGGCAAGATACTAGAAAAATGAAGGCGAGATACAAATCGCGTTTTTCAACACCGTCTTCTTTTACAGCCTGAATCATCACACCTGCCCCATATGCGAGACCGATTGTAAGGCCGGCAACGAGTGTCATTGACGTATTTTCCTTCATGCCGAGCATTCTGGTGAACGGAGCGAGCCGGCGGGAAAAAGCATCAAGCCAGTCTTTTTCCTTCATATACTGAATGGCAATCATAAGCGGTATGACGATCAAAGCAAGCTGGATAATGCCGAGTGATGCTTTTTCAATTCCTTGAAGCAAAATATTGAACCAGCCGGAAACTTCCGCCTCAGTTGACTGGACAAGTCCGTACTGCGCGAGCTCCCCGCCTCCGGACCAGGCAATATTGATCATGACAGCTGAAAAGACAGCAAGCGAAATCCTGACCAGCGTGACCACCCATATTTTGATGCCGACCCGGGCTGCAACCGTCGATTCGATCAGCAGATTATGGGAAAACGACAGCATGACAGCAAGAATGAATACTTCTTTTACCGTCAGATCAAGGGTCAAAATCGCCCCGATTGCCGCATACAGATTTAAAAAGTTGCCGATGACGAGCGGAATGGCGGCATCCCCTGATAAACCCAGCCAGCCCATCAGCGGTTCTAGCCTGGCGATGACCCACGGCAGAACCGGTGTATAACGGAGAAGCGTGACGATCAGCGTGATCGGAAAAATGACTTTTCCGAGCGTCCATGTCGTATTAAGGCCGACAAACAGCCCTCTCTTTAATGTTTGCACAACCGACTCTCCCTTAACCCTATAAGTTCATCTCAAATATTAAATCATCGTACATCCATTATCTGTCTTTGTCAATCCACTTACTAGTCTTCCAAGTACCGCTTATCGGCATATCCTTTTGCCCGGCGGTACCACCACAGCAATGCCGCACCGGCGATCAGGACAAGGGAAATGACCTGGGCAATGCGCAGGCTGTCGGTCAGCATCAAGCTGTCTGTCCGCATGCCTTCAATAAAGAAGCGTCCAATCGAATACCAAATTACATATGACAGGAACAACTCACCGCGCTTCAAATTGACCTTTCGCAGCAGGATTAAAAGCACAAATCCAAGCAGGTTCCATATCGATTCGTATAAAAAAGTAGGGTGATAATATGTGCCATTAATATACATTTGATCGATGATGAACTGCGGAAGATTCAACCCTTCCAAAAATGCGCGGGAGACCTCGCCGCCGTGCGCTTCCTGATTCATGAAATTGCCCCAGCGGCCGATCGCCTGCCCTAAAATAATACTTGGCGCAGCGATATCTGCAAGCTTCCAGAATGAGAGCCCCCGTTTTTTGGCAAACACAATAGCCGTGACAACACTTCCGATGAGCGCACCGTGGATGGCCAGGCCGCCTTCCCAGATTGCAAAAATTTGCCCCGGGTTGTCGATATAGTAGCCGAGCTTAAAAAGAACATAATAAAGGCGTGCCGATAAAATTGCGATCGGAATCGCCCACATGACCAGATCGATGAACACTTCCGAATCCATTCCGCGCCGTTTCGCTTCACGGGTCGCCACCCACAGCCCAAGCAGCGCCCCCGATAAAATAAAGACCGCATACCAGTAAATCGTAAATGGACCGAGATCCAAAAAGACCCGGTCAAGAGGCTGTATTTGCTGTTCCATTTCATTCACTCCCAACAGTTATCCGCTTGCCGCAGGCAAACGTCCACATTTCATTAAAAGTCATCCTGGTCCCGGTCATTGATCGCATCGGTAAGACGGGCGGAAAATTCTTCGGCCGCATTCATCCCCATCTGCTTCAAACGGAAATTCATCGCCGCCACCTCAATAATGACAGCAAGGTTTCGTCCCGGCCTGACCGGAACAGTCATCTTTGTGATTTCGGTATCAATAATTTTCATCTTGTCCTCTTCAAGCCCAAGCCGGTCGTACTGCTTGTTCTGATCCCATAATTCCAGATTCATAACAAGCGAAATTTTTTTATAATTTCGGACCGCCCCCGCTCCAAACAGAGTCATGACATTAATAATGCCCAGTCCGCGGATTTCAAGGAGATGGCGGATCAGTTCCGGCGGCGTTCCCACCAGTGTATTGATATCCTCCTGACGGATTTCCACACTGTCATCTGCGACTAGCCGATGGCCGCGCTTAACAAGCTCAAGCGCTGTTTCACTTTTACCAACACCGCTGTTACCGGTGATCATCACACCTACACCATACACATCAACAAGCACGCCATGCACGGCAGTCATCGGCGCAAGCCTGCTTTCAAGATAATTGGTGATATGGCTGGACAGCCTCGTCGTTTTCATCGCTGAGCGCAACAGCGGCACACTTTCACGCTCGCATGCTTCAATCAGCTCTTCCGGCACGTCCAGTTCCCTTGATACGATAATGCCCGGTGTTACGTCCTGGCAGAGCCGCTCCATCCTGTTTGCTTTTTCAGCATGCTGAAGACCTTCATAAAATGAAAGCTCCGTTTTGCCGAGCAGCTGCAGCCGGTCGCCTGGATAATATGCAAAGTAGCCCGCCATTTCCAGGCCGGGCCTCGAAATATCACTCGTCGTAATCGGACGGCCGATCCCTTCTTCACCAGCAATCAATTCAAGATTGAATCGTTTAATCAAATCCTGTGTACGCACTTTTGGCACATTCGTCCCCTCCTGCTTCTCATATGAGGTCATGATAAAAGATAGTCCGTCTTTTATTGTAGCATGGTTTGCCCGATAAAATGAAACAGGCGATACGTTTTAAGCCACAGTTCAAGGGACGTACAGCTGGCAGAAGGACATGCGCCCGCCAGGCAGGCCAAATATGTTAAATAAACGTTTAATTACCCGCTTCAAAGGCTTCTGCAAAAACTCAATCCGCATTAAACAAACGTTTATTTAATCGGTTTAGTCCGTTTCTTTCATCGTGAATGTCTCAACCTGCCCATCCCATTTGATTGTAACCGTATACTCCCCGCCCCCTTCGATTTCTGGACAATCCGTACAGGACGAACGTTTTGGGATAGTGGCATTCGTTACCGTATTTTCCGTGCCGCCCATCATGAAGGAAGGGCCTTTAATCTCATAGTCTACGTCTGCAAGGTGTTTGCTTTTATCTCCCTGGAAGCGCAAAACCGCCTCCGTGTATTGTTCTTCATCAAGCTGCGTCACCGTCAGCTGGCCGAACCAGCTCTCGCTTTCCCCTTCAAAATACAGTTCTTCCTTGCCGGCGCAGCCTGCCAGCAGAAAGAGCGAAGCAAAAAACAATAAAGCCATCGCTTTTTTCATCATCAATCCCCCTTTTACCATTTTCTATTATATCTAAAATGGGAAGGACAAGCGGTGATGAATATCAAAAAAGTATCAAGAATCAAAATTAAGGCTTTTTGTGGATAAGGGTATTGCAACTGAGTGGATTGAAGCGGGAGGCATGAGACTTCAGCGGGAGAAGCGAACAGGGAAGACCCCGCAGGAGCGGCAGCGACGAGGACGCTTCCCGGTCGCCCCGCGGAAAGCGAATGCCTGCAGCGGAAAGAACGGATAAAATCCAGAATAAGCACTATCATATTCAAGAAATATTCCATTAAAGGGTTCATCGTGGTCCCTGTATTTATCTCTCATTTTACTATTAACACCCTAAATGCCAATAAAAAGGAGGTGCGAATTACGTGCTAATTCCACCTCCAAAAAGTATGCTTTTTTGTTTTCTCCCTTTCAACCGAACCGGTTGAGACATTTCTGTTACTTTCGATCACGGAGCGGTTCTACGATAAAGTTTTGAATCAGCAGGTTCAGCAGCGAAATGACAATTGCTGCGACAATCGCCGACCCGAATCCCTCGATAATAAAGGAGTCACCCATAATAGCCTGTGTCAAATAAAGCGTTACGGCATTTATGACAAACAGGAACAAGCCGAGCGACATGATCGTGACCGGCAATGTAAGAATGACGAGAATAGGTTTCACGATCACATTCAGGATCGATAAAATGATACTCGCCAAAACAGCCGCTCCAAACCCTTCTAGATGAAAGGATTCGAAATATCCTGCGACTACCATTAACACAATGGTATTCACAATCAAGTTAATGATCCAGTTCATTCTTTGATGACTTCCTCTTCATTTGGAATGATGAAAATGCTCAAAATGTAGAGGAGCCCCATCGGGAAAAATCCGGTACCGATCAAGAGCACCAGGAAAATGATCCGGATAATGGTCGGATCAGCACTCAAATATTCGGCCAGGCCGCCAAGGACCCCTGCCACTTTGCGGTCTGTGCGGGAACGATACAACTTTTTCATTTCTATTCCTCCCTGGTAGGTATGATTATTTCAATGACGTGCTGAAAAAAGGCTGCTGCTATTCAGTCCTGTTTTTAAGGACAATCGAGCCCGTTTTCGTTTCAGCTTCCACAAACAGGGTTGTCGGCTTACCTTCATTCGCCTTGAAGCGCAATGACTTCTGAACGACATCCTTCTGCTCTTCCATCACTTTCACTTCAGGCAAATCACACTTGAAGCCGCCAAGCATCGACTTCAGGCTGCCGTCAACCATTGCTTCCTCATCGACAAAGAGATCGACATTTCCTGTCGTTGTGCGGATGAACAATCGCTCAGGCCTTGCATCGGTAAGCCTGCACACAATATCGCCGTTCAGACTGTTCAAGTCCGTTTTAACATAGGATGCGTCCATCGTAATTTTTCCATTCAGCGTTTCGGCCTCAAGCTCGGTTCCGCTGCTTTCTTTTACTGCAATATGGCCGTTCGCTGTTTCCAGCTCCACTTCTTTCCCTTTTAATCCCGAGAAAGTGAGATTGCCGTTTGCAGTCTTCGCCTTAACTGAATCGGCGCTAATATTGTTCCCGGTGACTGCCCCGTTAAACATGCGCACCGACACATCCTCATAGTGCGCTTCCGGAATATATATTGTTGTAAATACCTTCATCTGTTTTTTCTGGGTGCCGAAATGAAGCGAACTGCCGCTGATCGAAAAGTCGACACTTTGCATAAACGTCTTCCGGGCTTCTTCTTGTGAGCGGACCCGGTACACTTTTGCCTGGCACTCGACTTTTACATCCTTCTCCTGCCACGGAATTAGTTTGACATCACCGTTTGACAGGTCAATATTGATCTTCTGTAAATAAACATCCTTATGCTGATACGTATGGTTGACCTCAAATGCCTGGCCAAAATTGAAGTCCAAATCAAAATCTTTTATTTTCTGCACAGCTGTGTCGATGAAGTCAAAGAAACGATCAACCGTCGCCGACTGTTTATAGCTTTTCCCGCCCTGTTTGCTTGCCGGATCAACATGTGTTGAAAGCGTACTGTCGGCAGGCTCTTCCTTCTCTTGCTCACCGGGCTGCTCCTTCTTTGACTCGAGCGCTTCAAGCAGAATTGCCGCTTCCTCCGCTTTCAGGCTCCCTTCCTCAACAAGCTTTAAAATTCGTCTTTTCTCCTCATTCATAAAAAAACCGCCTCCTGTCCTTTACTTTGTTTAGACGCGTCAAAAAGATAAAACCCTGCAACAAATCGATGAATCACTGATGGGGCTTCATGCTGGCGGCTGAATAACTGTACAGTCACACGATAAACGGAAAAGCCGATGAAAAGAACAAATCCCTTCTCCCCAATGCTCCTGCCTCCTTATATATTCCATAAAACAGGCTTGTATTCCTCTCATATATACGGATGGGCCCGTGAAAAAGATTCGTTATTGAGGGATTTTTTGAGGAAGCTGCTTTTCTGCAATCAACCCGGCAGCGGAAATGAGTGGTATCGTTTGTGTTTCACAAATAACGACGAGAAGCGACGAAATACGACGAGTGACAGGCACCGGTCGAAGAGCACATGAAAAAACCCAGAGCAAGATGCTCCGGATTCTTGTCACTTTGTATTATTCAGTGCCTTTTTGTATTCTTCGCCCATTACGGTGGCACGGTTGGCTGCAGCCTTAATGCATTCGATCATCGCTTCCTGATACTTCTGGGCTTCGAGCACTTCGAGACCGGCCTGGGTCGTGCCGCCGGGGCTTGTGACTTCCTTGCGGAGCTGTGAAGGGTGCTTCGGGCTCGTTTTCAGCATTTCCGCTGCACCGATGATTGTCTGCAGGATCAAATCCTTTCCGACCTTTTGTTCGAGGCCGATTTTTTCCGCCGCCTTTTCCATTGCTTCAACCAGATAATACACATATGCAGGACCGCTTCCTGATAATCCTGTCACTGCATCCATATCGTGTTCGCTCACAATTGAAACGAGGCCGACTGACTCGAATAGCTTCTCAGCCGTGAGGACATGGCGGATTTCCGCATGTTCGCCAGGGGCGATGGCAGTTGCTGACATGCCGATGGCTGCCGATGTATTCGGCATGGCCCTGACAACCGGGACCGCTTTTCCGAGCAGATCAGCAATCGTTTCCGTATGCACACCTGCAAGTACAGAAATGACGAGCTGATGAGGTTTAATGTAAGGCTTGATCGTCTCAAGCGCACTCGCCGTATCCTTCGGTTTTACCGCGAGGATTAAAATATCGGCGTCTTTCATTAACGTTTCCCTGTCATGTGTCGTCTGTATGCCGTACAGCCTCGTTAATTCAGAAAGCCTATCACTGTTGCTCCGGTTTGCAGCCATGAGCTGCTGCGGTTCATAAAGATCCTTCGCCAAAAACCCGGATATGAGCGCTTCTGCCATTGAGCCGGCACCCAGTACGCTGACTTTTTTCACTTCCATTTGTTCCACTCCTCCTGCTTGCCGGCCTCGCAATCTGAAATGCCTGACACCGGTTCGTCATTATAAAGAATTTTCTGTTTATTTATGCTATTATGCGTGCTGTCGATTGTACATGTCAACAAAGAAATCCATTTCACCAAAAAATGGGGCAGGAATCCGTGCCAGGGAATTGCCTGGCAATTGCCTGGCAATTCCCTGGCAATTCCCTGGCACCCCGTCTTTCTGCATACAAAAAACTCCCGCACCATCTAATATGTGGTACGGGAGTCTATGTTAGCCGATTCCATGCTCGTAAAGAGCAGAGAGGTTATTTATTTCCGACAGATTCCTTTTCCTTGAGCCGGTTTTCCATGCGTTTCCGGTCGCGTTCGAGGATTGGGCCAAGGTATTTGCCGGTGTAGGAATCTTCGGTTTTGGCGATTTTTTCCGGCGTGCCGGAAGCGATCAAGGTTCCGCCCCTGTCTCCGCCTTCAGGGCCAAGGTCGACCAAATAGTCGGCCGCTTTGATGATATCAAGGTTATGCTCGATGACAATGACTGTATCACCGTTATCGACTAGCCGCTGCAGCACTTTCAGCAGGCGTGCGATATCATCCACATGAAGACCGGTTGTCGGCTCGTCCAGAATGTAGAACGAGCGGCCGGTGGAGCGGCGGTGCAGTTCAGAAGCAAGCTTAACGCGCTGCGCCTCGCCTCCGGACAGCGTCGTCGCCGGCTGCCCGAGATGAATGTACCCGAGCCCGACATCAACAATCGTCTGCAGCTTGCGCCTGATTTTCGGGATATTCGCGAAGAAGTCAAGCGCTTCATTGACCGTCATCTCAAGTACATCCGCAATGTTTTTATCCTTGTAGCGGACTTCCAGCGTTTCGCGGTTATACCGTTTCCCATGGCATACTTCGCACGGGACGTACACATCCGGGAGGAAGTGCATTTCAATTTTGATGATCCCGTCGCCGCGGCATGCTTCACAGCGCCCCCCCTTCACGTTAAAGGAGAAGCGCCCCTTTTTATAGCCGCGCATTTTCGCTTCATTCGTCCGGGCGAATACATCACGGATATCATCGAAAACACCTGTATACGTAGCCGGATTGGAACGCGGCGTCCGGCCGATCGGAGACTGGTCGATATCGATTACCTTATCAAGATAATCGAGGCCTTTCATTTCCCGGTGGGCACCCGGCTTCAAATTTGTCCGATAAAGCTTCTGGGCGAGCCCTTTATATAAAATCTCATTCACGAGCGTACTTTTCCCGGATCCCGATACACCGGTCACACACGTGAACATGCCGAGCGGAAACTTGACGTTGATGTTCTTCAAGTTGTTTTCCTTTGCGCCCTTCACTTCCACATACCTGCCGTCAGGCTTGCGGCGCTTGGCCGGCAGCGGGATGAACTTTTTACCGGAAAGGTACTGGCCTGTCAGGGAATCGTCATCTTCCATCACTTCCTGCGGCGTACCGGCCGCAACGATTTCTCCGCCATGCGCACCGGCACCCGGACCGATGTCGATCAAATGGTCGGCAGCGAGCATCGTATCCTCATCATGCTCTACGACAATAAGTGTGTTGCCGATATCGCGCATATTCTGCAAAGTATTGATGAGCCGGTCATTGTCACGCTGATGCAGACCAATCGACGGTTCATCGAGAATGTACAGCACCCCGGTCAGGCGGGAGCCGATTTGGGTTGCAAGCCGGATCCGCTGCGCTTCCCCGCCGGACAGCGTGCCGGCTGAGCGGCTCAGTGTCAAATAATCAAGCCCGACATTGACAAGGAATCCGAGGCGTTCATTGATCTCCCGTAAAATGAGGCGGGCAATCTGCCGTTCTTTTTCAGTCAGCTCGACGCTTTCAAAAAAGTCCTTCGCTTCCTGGATCGAAAGCGCGGTAACTTCACCGACATGATTTCCGTTAATTTTAACTGCAAGGCTTTCCTTCTTCAGGCGATGGCCTTTACAGGTCGGACATGCTTTTTGCGCCATATACTTTTCCATCTGCTCACGGATATAATCGGAGCCCGTCTCTTTATAGCGGCGCTCCACATTGGCGATGACGCCTTCAAAATAAATGTTATTATTACGGACCTGGCCAAAGTCATTCTCGTAGCGGAAATGGATTTTATCCTTGCCGCTTCCGTATAAAATCTTATCCATCTGGTTCTTCGGCAGGTTTTTCACCGGCATATCCATATCAATGCCGTAATGGTTGGCGACACTTTCAAGCAGCTGCGGATAGTATTGCGAGCTTGTCGGCTCCCATGGTGCGATCGCATGCTCGCGCAGCGTCTTGCTCCAATCAGGAATCACTAGGTCAAGGTCGACTTCAAGCTTTGTGCCAAGTCCGTCACACGTCGGACAGGCGCCATAAGGCGAGTTGAAGGAAAACATCCTCGGCTCAAGCTCGCCGATGGAAAATCCGCATTCCGGGCAAGCATGATGTTCACTGAACAGCAGCTCCTCTTCGCCGATGACATCAATTAACACACGGCCTTCACCAAGCCGCAGTGCCGTTTCAAGTGAATCAGAAAGACGCGAAGAAATTCCGTCCTTCACGACAATCCGGTCGATTACGACTTCGATGGAATGCTTCTTGTTTTTTTCCAACTTGATGTCATCGGTCACTTCCATCATGTCACCATCGACACGGATACGGACGTAGCCTTCCTTTTTAATCTCTTCAAATACTTTCACGTGCTCGCCTTTGCGACCGGAAACGAGCGGCGCCAGCACCTGCAGCTTCGTCCGTTCCGGATATTCCAGAATCCGGTCAGTCATCTGCTGGATTGTCTGCGATGAGATTTCGGTTCCGTGCTTCGGGCACACCGGCCGGCCGACACGTGCAAAAAGCAGCCGCAAGTAGTCATAGATCTCCGTCACCGTCCCGACCGTCGAACGCGGATTGCGGCTCGTTGTTTTCTGATCGATCGAAATCGCGGGTGACAGCCCTTCAATCGAATCGACATCCGGCTTATCCATTTGCCCGAGGAACTGGCGGGCATAGGCAGACAGCGACTCGACATAGCGCCGCTGCCCTTCTGCATAAATTGTATCAAACGCAAGAGAAGACTTGCCGGAGCCGGAGAGCCCGGTCAGCACGACAAGCTTGTCCCTTGGAATGGAGATATCAAGGTTTTTCAAGTTATGGGCCCTGGCCCCTTTTACATGTATATGGTCAACTGACATATTGCTGTCATCCTTCCGCTTTTAACTCGAGTATCAGGTCGCGCAGCTCGGCGGCCCGTTCAAAATTAAGCTCTTTGGCGGCTGTTTTCATTTCTTTTTCCATATTCTCGATCATCTTCTCGCGCTCTTTCTTGTTCAGCTTCGAAAGCTTAGGCGCTTCTTCATACGCTTCACCGTCTTCGGCCACCTGTGTAGCGCGGATGCTGTCGCGGATCTTCTTCTTGATCGTCTGCGGCACGATGCCGTGTTCTTCATTGTATGCTTCCTGGATCGAACGGCGGCGTTCTGTTTCGGAAATCGCCGCTTCCATCGCATCCGTCATCTTATCCGCATACATGATGACCTGGCCGCCCGCATTACGGGCCGCCCGTCCCATCGTCTGGATCAATGACCGTTCACTGCGGAGGAAACCCTGCTTATCGGCATCGAGAATCGTGACAAGCGACACTTCCGGAATATCGAGCCCTTCCCTGAGCAGGTTGATTCCGACAAGGACATCGTATTTGCCGAGGCGCAGGTCGCGGATGATCTCAATCCGTTCAAGAGTTTTGATTTCAGAATGCAAGTACGATACCTTGACGCCCATTTCCTTCAAATAATCTGTCAGGTCCTCGGACATTTTTTTCGTAAGCGTCGTGACGAGTACACGCTCATTTTTATCAACCCGCTTATTGATTTCACCAAGCAGGTCATCGATTTGGCCTTCGATCGGACGGACATCGATGGTCGGATCAAGCAATCCGGTCGGGCGGATGATCTGCTCGATCACTTCCGGCGCGTGCTCCTCTTCATATGGGCCAGGTGTCGCCGAGACGTAAATGATTTGATTGATATGCTTCTCAAACTCTTCAAACGTCAGGGGCCTGTTGTCCAGCGCCGAAGGCAGACGGAAGCCATGATCGACAAGCACCTGCTTGCGGGCCCTGTCCCCGTTGTACATCCCCCTGATCTGCGGGAGCGTGACGTGGGACTCGTCCACAACAATCAGGAAATCATCCGGAAAATAGTCGAGCAGCGTATACGGCGTTGAACCAGGGGGCCGTAATGTGAGATGGCGCGAGTAGTTCTCGATGCCCGAGCAAAATCCCATTTCGTTCATCATCTCAAGATCGTAGCGGGTCCGCTGCTCCAGCCGCTGCGCTTCAAGCAGCTTATCCTGCTCTTTCAATTCCTTAAGTCTCTCTTCAAGCTCGGCTTCGATATTTTTAATCGCGACTTTCATCTTTTCTTCGCGGGTTACGAAGTGGGAAGCCGGGAAAATGGCAGCATGCTCCCGGTCCCCCATGATTTCACCTGTAAGGGCGTCGACTTCACGGATCCGGTCGATTTCATCACCAAAAAACTCGACACGGATGCAATGTTCGTCACGGGATGCCGGGAAGATTTCCACAACATCGCCCCGCACCCGGAACGTATTGCGCTGAAAGTCGATGTCGTTGCGTACATACTGGATGTCGACCAGTTCACGCAGCAATTGGTCGCGTTCTTTTTCCATTCCGACCCGTAAAGACAGCACAAGCTCCCGGTACTCTTCCGGAGAACCGAGGCCGTAGATGGCGGAAACACTCGCTACAATGAGTACGTCCCGGCGCTCGAACAGCGCCGATGTGGCGGAGTGCCGCAGTTTATCGATTTCATCATTGATGCTGGCATCTTTTTCTATAAATGTATCAGTCTGCGGAACATAAGCTTCCGGCTGGTAGTAATCATAGTAGGAAACAAAATACTCAACTGCATTGTCTGGAAAATACTCCTTAAACTCGCTGTACAGCTGGCCGGCCAGTGTCTTGTTATGGGCAAGCACAATCGTCGGACGGTTCACCTCTTTGATCACATTGGAAACGGTGAACGTCTTGCCGGTACCCGTCGCTCCCAGCAGCGTCTGGTGCTGCTTCCCGTTATTCAGGCCATCGACAAGATGCCGAATGGCTTTCGGCTGATCTCCCTGCGGTTGATAATCCGACACAATCTCAAATTGATCCTTCAATGTCTATCCCCCATTCCATAATGGCACCACATTCCTGAATACGTCCTAAAAAACCATAACGCAATTATAACATAAAGGCGAACGGATATTCGATAAAAGTGCCTGGGAATTGCCTGGCAATTGCCAGGCAATCTATCCTCAAATTTCCGGTTCTGTCCACTACCAATAGAATACACGATTACCGCCGGACTCAAACCTGTCTGGCAGGGATTCGCGGGGTGCAGCGACTCGCACGATATATTCGAGTCATGACAAAAAAACAGCATTCCGAACACTTGCAAATAAGGATACCATCATTCGAATAGAAAAGCCTGCCGGGAACAGTTTCGAAACATACTAGTTTCTTCCATGCGTTAAGGTTGATTGGCAGGTGCGATTTTAAAAAGATGAAGTATACTTGCCCTCTAAAAACAGAAAAAGAGGCTGGGACATAAGTATTTCAGCTAATGATAAACCCGAACGGTCAGGAGAAAGATTTCCATGAATCTTTCACCTGACCGTTCGGGTCTTTATTTACTCTCTTCAATAAATCTTTTGATGTTGCATACTATTTTTAAAAACGAGTGGAATGGAGCGGAGGACACTCGACTCTTCGAAAATAAAAACCCATTTTCTTCGTGCGGTGTTATTTCAAAGAAGCTTTTTCAAAGTCCTACTGGGGATAGAGGAAAGGCTGAGACCCGCAGGCGCAGCCGAGTAGGCTCAGCTTCCTCCCCGTGGAAAGCGAGTGTCTGCAGCGCAAGTTTTTTCAGCTTAACTGATTATTAGTAAACAGTATTACGTTGAATAATATATTGTTCGTCTCTAAGCATGACTTATTTAGTTATGTCCCAACCTCTTTCCATGTTGTTTAATCACCCTTCACAAATGCAGTGACTTTCCAGGCCCCATCGTCCATCTTGCTGAATTCCATCCGGTAATCCATCGGGCTGCGGACGAATTTTTCAACCATGTACCCGGTTGTTCCGTATGTCGTTTCGATCGGCACCCAGTGATATTGGCGTCCGTTCATTTCATAGGTTTCTTCCATCGGATCGCCCATTTTCACCAGCTCATTCGAAAGCGGCTGGATGACTTCACTGTCAACAGACGGCTCACTGCGCAAATTCACATCCGTTCCGTTTACAACACTGTATACCGCCGGATCATATTCAGCAGGGAACCTTGCCGCCACATACGGCATCAAAAATGACCCGCGGCCTTCCGTCACAAACGCCCCGCCAAGTTCCAGAATATCCGCTGCTTCATTCCAGAAAGGTGAGCCTTCGGGTGCAGCATCCAGCTGCCATTCCTCCATAAATGCTTCCTTTCCGCCGTCGCTGCCGAAGGAAGACGTTACATCCTCACTGACCATTTCGAGCAGGGCATCCGTATCTTTTGCCTGCACTGCGGTTTTTACCTTGCCGATCGCATCTTTGAGATCTGCATCCTGATCACTTTCGTCCTGCGTGTCAAATGGAACTCTTACTCCAATCGGCTCACTGTTCTCAGCACTTTTCGGCTCTTCAGCAGCTTCTTCTTTTTTATCTGATGAAGCTCCTTTGACATCCTCCGCTTTTTCTTCCGTTCCGCAGCCGGCAAGTACAATAAATGACGCCAGTAATACAACGATCCATTTTTTCATGGTACGTCCCCCCGTTTTTTTCCTTTGCAGCCCATGACTCCCATCCCGGCGTCAAGACTGGTTTGCAGCCTCTTCCAATCTCATCTCCCGTTCATCCTGCACGAACAGCAAGCCGAGTTCATGGTGTTCATCTTCATAGATTGCCCGCTGGACAAGCCGCACTTCCCCGTTATGGTCGAGAACCTCCAGCTTGCAAAATGCAAGATTTTGCTGAAGTGCTTCATAAAACCCTTCTTCCGTATGGACTTCATTGCCATTCACAATCGTCACAATTTCCCCAACATGAAGATTCAGTTTATCGGCAGGCGAACCAGGCAAGACACCGAGGATGACCAGGCCATGATCCCGCCGTGAAAAGTATGTCGTATTCTGATCATCATTATGCCGCTGCCGGACAGTCAAAAACTCGCGGCCGAGCAAAGCGGTTCCGGCAGCTGCGGCAGCCATTAACGGAAACCAGATGGCTGAAACGGCAACCGCTGTAACCAGTACACCAAGCGCAGTTACCCTGCGGCCTGTCACCCTGACACTTTCCTCCGGCAGCGATCCCTGTACCCGCTGCGAAAAACCGATGCCAAACGGAACAAACCAGAAAGCAAAAGCAGTACCCCCGACAGTAATCACCGGCCACCACTCAACAGCTGGCGTGATTCCTTCTGCAGGAACAAGCAGCAAAACCGGCAGCAGCCAGAGCCGCTTCATGCTATGGCTTCCAATCGTTTTCCCGCGTTTGCCCATCTTAAGCTGCGGTGAACTCCAATTTCTGCCTTTGTATATGATCAGCAGGCCTTCCGTAACAATCAAAATTCCCATCATAACAGCAAGGCCAGGCACCGATGCTTCATAAATATCCTGCAAAAGCGAGTTCATGAAGGAGTTCGGAATTTCCATTTCGGGCAAAAAAAGGGCAGCGAGGATGACGGAACTGAAAAGATAAGCCGGAGAAAGCCAGCGGACTTGCAGGGTAACTGCCAGCACAATGGATAAAACAGCAAGTAAAGCCAGCACACCTAAAGGCAGGGCCAATCCCAGCCCGAACGTCAAGACAGAAACCGCCATGCCGAACAGGACGCCCTGGAACAGTGCCTTCAGATCAGCAACAACGTCATGGACACGGGTATGAAAATCGAGGCGTTCCCGTTTTACCCTCCTTTTCCCGAGCAAAAAGGCAGCCAGTATAAATAGATAAAGCTGGGGCTGCATAAAAAGGCGGCCCGCCGCCCTCGCCAGCTCCAAAAACCAATCTGCGATCATATAAGTAATCCCCCGTTATGTTATTTCGTTGAAGAAGTAAAGATAATAATGCGAAGCAGGACAAATAAGCCTGTGCCTGAGGAAACCGGAAACAGCTGATTTAAACATATCACGACTCCCGTTTCGGGAAAAGCGGACAAATGGTTCATCTCCAAAATGTTCGTCCGGCGGCATCCCTTGATGTGCACCGCAACGCAACAAAAAAAGCATATCCGCGCACGGCTCACGGATATACTTTCGACAGGGGCAGGTGGAGTCCTGCCCGGTTTTCCCGCCTATTTTAACAACATCTTAACAGCTGTCTGGAGCTGGAGGTCATTTTTCTGTTCTTTAATGCTGTCAACTGTTTTTTCTTGAATTTTGGCAGACGTTTTCTCATCAATTTTACCGTCTGCCTTCAAATCGTTCCGTTCCTGGAACGCTTTTACAGCAGTCTCTGTTTGCTTGTTGAAGTAACCGTCAGTCCTGCCAGGGGCAAATCCGAGGCCTTTCAGCATAACCTGGGCATTTTTAACCTGTTCGGAATTCATATCATACTCAAGCACTTGCCCTTCTTTAAGCTGAATCGGATTAGCATAAAAGTATTCCGGCTGCTTCACTTCAACCGTCGGCTCTATGCCTTTTTTATGAATCCAGTTGCCATCTGGAGTCAGCCATTTGAACAGCGTCAGCTTGATATTGCTGCCGTCCTCCATCGGAATCGCCTGCTGGACCGTACCTTTACCAAATGTTTTTTGGCCGACAATCTCGTAGCCGCCCGCTTCCTTCAAGGCTCCTGCAAGGATTTCGGAGGCCGAGGCACTGCCGCCGTCAATAAGGCCGACAATCGGATACTCTTTCTTCGACTTCAGCGTCGAGAAGAAACGGTCTTTTTCGCCATCACGGTTTTCAATTTGGACAAACGGTTTATCTTCCGGGATGATCAAACGGGACATCTCTTCAACGCTTTCCAGGTAGCCGCCAGGATTGCCGCGGACATCAATAACCAGCCCGGCGATTCCTTCGTCTTCCATCTTTTTCAGCTCTTTCTTGAAGTCAGCCGCCGTGTTCTCGGAAAAAGATGTGACCTCGAGAATTCCGATTTTCTTGCCGTCCCTTTCAATCATATCGGAGTATACCGTTTCAATCGGTATTTCATCACGCTTCACGTCAATGGACAAATTGCCGGTCACACCAGGACGATTGACTTCAAGTGTCACAGTTGTACCCTTTTCACCGCGGATTTTCAAGACCGCTTCATATAAATCGAGTCCGGCGATGCTTTTGCCGTCAACCTTCAAAATCTGGTCATTCGGCTTTAGGCCCGCCTTTTCAGCCGGTGAATCTTTAAACGGAGCGACGATCGTAACCTTGCCGTCCACCATGCTCACCTCGGCCCCGATGCCTTCAAATGAAGAATCGAGCGATTGGGTGAACTGGTGCGCAGTATCTTTATCCATATAGACCGAATACGGGTCCTCCAGTGTATCGATCATCCCCTGGATGGCCCCTTCAACAAGCTTGTCATTATCCACTTCTTCCACATACCGGTCTGAAATCAAGTCGAGCGTTTGCTCGATCTTCTCTACGTCTTCGATGTTTTTAGAATCTCCCTTGCCGGAAGCCAGGTTCTGCTGCAATTCACTTTGGATCAACGACGGCTTCTGTTCTTCATCCAGGTATGTCATTCCTGCATACGTTCCGCCTGCTCCTATAAGCAAGGAAACAGCTGCCAGCACCGCTGCAGCACGACTTTTCAAAAACACACTGCCTCACCTCATATCCCTTCGCGTCTGTATTAAAGCCATTTTAAACGATAACGGGGTGACTTTGCCATTGCGGGCACCCCTGGCCGCTGCAAAAAGTCATGATCAGCAGCCGGGAAAACGCGTATCGATTGCAGTTCCAAAAGGATCCAACTTTACAGAAAAGGCACCACACTGGGAAGAGTGCGATGCCTTCTTCAATCTCATACTATGAAATGCTTGTACGGATTATGCTAAAGCTGTTATGAGCTTATTACCAGCCAGGGATATACGGCCTTGGGTCAACTGCGTATCTTTTGTCGGCAGTCCATGGGCCTTTGTGCAGTTCAAAGTGCAGGTGCGCACCGTATGAACGGCCGGTGTTGCCCATGTATCCGAGCATCTGGCCTTTGCTGACCTTCTGGCCTGTGCTTACCATGCGGTTTTCCATATGCGCATAGAGCGTTGTGTACAGCTGGCCTTTAATATAATGCGTAATGTATACGACGTTGCCATAAGACGAAGAGTAATAGGAACGGAATACTGTCCCACTCGCTGCCGCTACAATCGGCACGCTTGTACCGCGTTTACCGATATCAATCCCCGCATGCAGTTTGCTCCAGCGCTGGCCGTAGTTCGATGTGATCGGGCCGGCAGCCGGTGTTGTGAATGCACCGCTTGATGTTGCAGGCTTAGGAGCCGGGGCAGATGTATGGCTTGGAGTCGAGCTGCTTGATTGCTTGGCTTTCTTCGCTGCCGCAGCTCTGGCTGCTGCTTCTGCTTCTGCTTTTTCACGTGCAATCCGTGCCTGTTCCGCTTCATATTCCTTTTTCATCTGGCGGACAGTTGCTTCCTGCGCTTTCAGGTTTTCCATTTCTTCCTGCTGGTCCATCGCCAGATCTTCCAGATGTTCTTCTTCTTGCTTGAGTTCTTTCATCAGCTGATTCTTTTTGGCCACCTGACCTTCCAATTCAGCTTTCAAACCTTTCAGTTCTTCCATCTTCTTCTCAAGATCGGCAAGCTTTTGCTCTACTTCCGCTTTCTTTTGTTCAAGCGCATCCTTGTCATCCTGATGCTGTTGAAGAATATCCTTATCCTGCTGGACAATTGTTGTCACAGCAGAAATGCGGTCGATGAAATCACCGAAACTCTGAGCCCCAAGAAGAACATCCATATAGCTGATTGTACCGCCGTTCTCCTGAACGGAACGGACACGGGTCTTCAGCAGCTCATCGCGCTCGGCAATGCGTTTTTCGAGTGCTTTGATTTCTACTTTTAGCTGCTCAATTTCTTTTTGTGTTTGGGCAATTTCCTTTTCTTTTGTGCGGATTTTCCCCAGCGTTTCTTCTACTGCTGCATCAAGGCGCTGGATTTCTGCTTCCACCTTTTTCTGCTCTTCCTGCACCTTCTGGATTTCCGCTTCGGTTTTTTGCTGTTCTTTTCCAACATCAGACTGCTTACTTTGATATTCTTTAATCTGCTTATCAAAATTTTGTGCCGAAGCGGTTTCCGTTCCTGCATACCCTAATACACTTCCTGCTCCCAGCGCAATCGCCAGACCGAATGCAACAATTTTCTTTTTCAAGACGCAACTTCCCCCTTCTGGTACTTTCAGCCGAACGGCTGTATCTCTAGCTTTTCTATATATGAGATTGATAGATTTAAACTTTCAAGAATTTACGAACAGACATCGTGCTTCCCCATATGCCGATGAACGCACCCATTAACACGAGGATCCCCGCTATTTCATAAACAAATGGACTGAATGTCAGCAAACTGAAAAATGTTGTTTCAAGTCTTGGTGTGATGATGTCGTATAGATACTCATAACCGAAGGCCACTGCCGCAATCGGCAGGACAGCACCCATGATGCCCAATACGGCGCCTTCAACGAAAAACGGCCAGCGGATAAACCCGTTTGTGGCTCCGCAAAGCTTCATGATTTCGATTTCCTTTCGGCGGGCTACGATTGTAATTTTAATCGTATTCGAGATCAGGAAGATGGCTGTGAAAAGCAGGCCGGCAATTAGAATGATCCCGGCATTTCTGGCCACTTCAACGACCGAGAAGAGCTTTTCAACCGTCCCCTGTCCATAATTGACTTTTGATGCAAATTCCATATCCTGAATTTGTTTTGCAACTTCAGGTGTATCCTTAGGATTCGTTGTCTTTACGATGAAAACATCATTTAATGGATTCTCTTTTTGGAGCGACTCGAATGCGGCTCCTTCTTCCCCAAAACTCTCGATTACTTTTGTGAGTTCCTGTTCTTTGGAAGAATAGGTGACATTCGAGACTTCTGAAATACCTTTAATCCGGTCTTCAAGCTTTGCCTGCTGTTCAGGTGATGCCGTCAAGCCGACATGCACTCTGATTTCGACATCCTTTTCCACCTGGGAAGCAAGATGATTCAAGTTCAGCATGATGACAAGGAAAATGCCGACCAGCAGCAGTGTAACCGTCACTGCACTGACTGAAGCAAATGTCATCCAGCCGTTTCGTTTGATGTTTTTAAAGCCCTCACGGAAATGGCGGCCGATCGTATTAAATTTCATAGCCATATTCCCCCTTCGACTCATCGCGGGCAATTTGGCCATTTTCGATGGCTATGACACGTTTGCGAATGGTGTTTACGATTTCACGATTATGGGTAGCCATAATAATGGTAGTTCCCATATTATTGACTTCTTCAAATGTGTTCATGATATCCCAGGACGTTTCCGGATCAAGGTTTCCGGTTGGCTCGTCTGCAATTACGACACTCGGGTGGTTCACAATCGAACGGGCAATGGATATCCGCTGCTGTTCGCCGCCTGAAAGCTCGTCCGGAAACATGCGTGCCTTATGTTTCAATTTTACAAGATCAAGGACATCCATGACCTTTTTCTTGATCGTCTTCGGATTTTCTTCAATGACTTCCAATGCAAATGCTATATTTTCATAAACCGTCAATCGCGGCAAAAGCTTGAAATCCTGGAATACGACCCCGATTTTTCTGCGGACAAACGGAACTTTCCGTTCTTTTATCTTCGACAGGTCAATGCCGTTGAATAAGATTGTCCCCTTTGTCGGCCTCTCTTCACGGTACATCATTTTAATGAAAGTGGACTTGCCGGCACCGCTCGGGCCCACTATGTAAACAAAATCCCCGTCCGCAATGGTGACATCAATGCCGTTAATCGCAGTTACACCATTCCGATAGGTTTTGTATACTTCCTTCATTTCAATCATAATCAACCCACCTAAACACTTTGTTGTTGTCAAACGAATTATTCCTGCTGCCATTCTTGTGTTTATCTGTCTATTTAGAGTACGATGCTCGTTCGCTTTGTTTTTGACTCATTTATTATAACATCAACATTCGCCATTTTAAGTCATAATCTGCTATTTTCACATTACAATTATGTTTCAAAAAACAGAATTATTGACAATATTTGTTATGTATGTAACAAAAAAGGAGTTTTCTGTAATAAAACAGAAAACTCCTCATACTCATGCAATTTCCATTCGCTTTCCAAATAAGAAAATTACTTCATATTTGCGAGCCAGGTTGCGACCATATCAGCATCGTCACCTTTAAGCAGTCCGCCCGGCATTGACCCCTGGCCATTTTCGATAATATCTAAAATTTCATCCTTGGAAAGCTTGCTGCCAACCTCATTCAAGGCCGGTCCTACTTGCCCTTCAAGGTTTTGGCCGTGGCATTGGACACAGCTCTGTGCATACAGCTCAGCAGCTGCCTCTTCATCTACAGCAGCTGTCCCTTCGCCTTCTTCTGCACCTTCTTCTCCGCCTTCTTCAGTTGTTCCTTCATCAGTCGTTCCTTCATCTTCTGCAGGTTCTTCAGTTGCAGGTTCATTGTTCTCTGCCGGTTCATCTGCATTCTCTTCTCCGCCGCCGCAGGCACCTAGAACAAGCATCGAACCGAACAGGATTGCCAATAGTTTTTTACTCACTCGCTTTTCCCCCTAACTATGGATGATTTTAGTGAAACTTTCCATTCCTACTGTTTAAGTATAACCATGTCAGGACCGATTGAAACCCTCACCGAGCACTTCAGCTGCGTTCATCACCACGACAAATGCTGATGGGTCAATACTTTTAACCAATTGTTTCAATTTTGTGAATTCCGTCTGGTCCACAACACACATCAAAATCGGGCGCTCATCGTCTGTGAAGCCGCCATATCCGGACAGTCGGGTCACGCCCCGGTCGATTTCATTTAAAATGCCCATCCGGACTTCTTCCTCTTTGCCGGTGATGATCATCGCCATTTTTGTATAGCCGAAACCTACCTGGACAAGATCGATCGTTTTGCTCGTCACATACAGCCCGATCAGTGCATACAGCCCCCGCTCGATATCAAACACGACCGCAGCGGTGGTCACGATGATGCCGTCAATAACCGCCACACTTGCGCCGAGGGAAATGCCGGTATATTTATGGATGATCTGTGCGGCCAGATCCGTTCCGCCTGTCGATGCTTTCCCCTTAAATACAATACCGAGCCCAAGCCCGACACCAATGCCGCCGAACAGGGCGCCAAGAAGGGGATTGAGAGTGGCAGCCTCCATATCTCGGCTCAGGTATACGACAAACGGCAAAAACAGCGTGCCGACGAACGTTTTCATCCCGAACTGGCGGCCAAGCAGCACCACACCTAAAATGAACAGCGGGATATTGAAGCCCCATTGAACATACGCCGGCTCAAACCCAAACAGTTCATCTGTAATCGTACTGATTCCCGAAACACCGCCTGAAGCAACGCGATTCGGCAGCAGGAACAAATTGAACGCCAGCGCCACCAGACTGGATCCGATAAGGACAAACAAATAATCAAGGGCAAGCTGGAGCTTTGGATCAACCCCGTGCCTCTTATAGTTTTTCACCATCATCATTATGCATACACTCTTTCTTCGACATTATTTGTAGCTTTAACCTTTGCTACTATATCATGCACCCGAAAACGTGTAAACGCAGCCATAATAACGCGTTAATGAAGTGCAGTCCCTGGCAATTGCCTGGGAAGTGCCAGGCAATTGCCAGGCATTATTTGCAACTAGGAACAAAAGCGCAAGGCGCCCGCTTAGCGGTGTACGCATAAGCGGGGGTACCCGCAGGAAGGTGATCTTTCCTTCCGGAGGGGATCACCGCTTATGACGATAGCCGCTGGCGCCTGGAGCTGGATGGCACCCTTCTGGCTTTTCATCCACACCCAAAAAATTTATAATTCCTTAACAGCCAAAAAACACCCGCTGCCGGAAAGCCCGGTCAGCGGGTGTTTGATTTCTTCTTTATGTCTGCCGCATTAAAGCTTAGAGCGCAGGTATGCATCGATGAACGGTTCGAGTTTGCCGTCCATTACGGCCTGCACGTTGCCGTTTTCCACATTTGTGCGATGGTCTTTTACCATTGAATACGGATGGAAGACGTACGAGCGGATCTGGCTGCCCCAGCCGATATCTTTTTGCTCGCCGCGGATTTCGGCAAGTTCCTGTTCCTGCTCTTCAATCTTGAGCTGGTACAGTTTCGCTTTCAGCATTTTCATCGCTCTTTCACGGTTCTTAATCTGGGACCGCTCAGACTGGCACGTGACAACCGTGTTCGTCGGCGTATGGGTGATACGGACTGCCGAGTCGGTCGTATTGACGTGCTGACCGCCGGCTCCGCTTGACCGGTACGTGTCGATCTTCAAATCTTCCGTCCGGACGTCAATTTCAATATCATCATTGAATTCCGGCATCACATCAACGGAAACGAACGACGTATGGCGGCGCCCTGATGCATCAAAAGGGGATATCCTGACGAGGCGGTGGACTCCTTTTTCCGCCTTCAAGTAGCCGTAGGCATTATGCCCTTTAATGTTAAGTGTCACACTTTTGACGCCTGCTTCTTCACCTGGCAGGTAGTCAAGCGTTTCGACCTTGTAGCCTTTGCCTTCAGCCCAGCGCGTATACATGCGGAGCAGCATCGAGGCCCAGTCCTGCGATTCGGTTCCGCCTGCACCCGGATGGATTTCCAGAATGGCGTTGTTTTTATCATACGGTTCGCTTAACAGCAATTCGAGTTCAAACTCGTTCATATCCTCCGTCAATCCGGTGATCTCACTTTCAAGCTCTTCACGGAGATCGTCATCATGTTCTTCTTTTACAAGTTCATAGGACACCGTCAAATTTTCGTAGCGCTCATCCAGATCCTTAAGCTTATTGACGGAGTCTTTTAAGACATTCACTTCATTGATGACTGTTTGCGCCTCATTCTGGTTATCCCAAAATGTCGGCATCGCCATTCTTTCTTCGAGTTCAGCTATCCGTTTTTCTTTGCTGGAGAGGTCAAAGAGACCCCCTAAAATCATTGATACGGCGGGACATCTTTTCTAACTCTTGTTTGATTTCTGCAAGTTCCATTAAGACACCTCATCTATTTTTCATATTTATAGCATTTATACCCTGCAGTCCGGCATTTTATCACCCCGCCTGCACTTCCGAAAGGATTATACCGTAAGGAACCCCCTCCGCGCACGGAGGGAGCCCGCAAAAATTCATATTCTATCGTTAACTTCCGTGGCAATTCTTATACTTTTTGCCGCTCCCGCATGGGCAAGGATCGTTACGTCCGATATTTTCCTTCTTAACAAAAGGCTTGCGCTTCTTTTCCTCGCCTTCATTTGCGGAAGGATGGACAGCTGAAGACTCTTTCGCCACTTCCTGTCGTTCCAGGTTGTTGCGGATTTCCGCTTTCATAATATAGCGGGACACTTCGTCTTCAATGGAAGCGATCATATTCTCGAACATTTGGAAGCCTTCCATCTGATATTCACGCAGCGGGTCCGTCTGTCCATATGCGCGCAAGTGGATGCCCTGGCGCAGCTGTTCCATCGCATCGATATGATCCATCCACTTTGAGTCAACGGAACGGAGCAGGATGACTTTTTCAAATTCCCGCATCTGTTCAGAAGTGAGCTGCTGCTCTTTCTCATCATAACGCTCTTTCACTTTTCCGATAATAAGCTCGATCATTTCTTCCGGCTCAATGCCCTTCAAGTCCTTTTCGGTAACGGTTCCTTCCGAAAGAAGGTTTCCATTGACAAAGTTGACGATCTGTCCAAGCTCCCACTCTTCTTCGATATCTGATCCGGTGTGAACCGCCACAATCCTTTCTACGGAAGACAGGATCATCTTCTCAATGATTTCGCGGAGATTGTCAGAACTCAACACATCATTACGCTGTTCATAAATGACCTCGCGCTGCTGGCGCAGGACATCATCATAAGCAAGGAGCTGTTTACGGGCATCATAGTTATTGCCTTCGACACGTTTCTGGGCAGATTCAACCGCACGGCTGACCAGCTTTGACTCGATCGGCTGCTCATCATCCATGCCAAGGCGCTCCATCATCGACTTCATATTATCGGAACCGAACCGGCGCATCAATTCATCTTCCATGGAAAGATAGAATTGGGACATACCAGGGTCACCCTGACGCCCGGAACGCCCGCGCAGCTGGTTATCAATCCGGCGTGATTCATGGCGCTCCGTACCGATGACGGCGAGTCCGCCAAGTTCCTTGACGCCTTCGCCGAGCTTGATATCGGTACCGCGGCCCGCCATGTTGGTCGCAATCGTTACAGCTCCGCGCTGACCGGCATCCTCAATGATCTGCGCTTCTTTGCCGTGATTTTTCGCGTTCAGAACGTTATGCTTCACGCCTTTTTTCTTCAAATAAGCTGATAAAAGCTCGGAAGTTTCTACAGCAACCGTGCCGACAAGCACCGGCTGGCCCTTTTTGTAGCGTTCCGCTATGTCATCAACAACGGCCCGGAACTTACCATCGATCGTCTTGTAAACCAGGTCTGGCCGGTCATCACGGACAATCGGGCGGTTCGTCGGAATGACGAGAACGTTCATATTATAGATGTTGCGGAATTCCTCTTCCTCTGTCTTTGCCGTACCGGTCATGCCGGCGAGCTTTTCGTAGCGGCGGAAATAGTTCTGGAAGGTGATGGTCGCAAGTGTCATACTCTCATTCTGTATTTCAAGTGCTTCTTTCGCTTCGATCGCCTGGTGCAAACCGTCACTGTACCGGCGTCCTTTCATCAAACGGCCGGTGAACTGGTCGACGATGACCACTTCACCCTCCTGCACGACATAGTCGGTATCGCGCTGCATGCTTACATGCGCTTTCAACGCCTGATTAATATGGTGATTCAGCTGGACATGCTTCACATCAAAGAGGTTTTCAATGTTGAAAAACTTCTCAGCCTTGTTGATACCTTCTTCTGTCAGCTGGACCCCTTTTGTTTTCACATCATATGTGTAATCTTCATCGTCGCCTTTTAATGTTCGGACAAACGAATCAGCCATATGATAAAGCTGGGTGGATTTTTGGGCACTCCCGGATATGATCAAAGGTGTCCGTGCTTCATCAATCAAAATGGAGTCGACCTCGTCAATGATTGCATAATGAAGCGGACGCTGGACCATATGTTCTTTATACAGCACCATGTTGTCACGCAAATAATCGAATCCGTATTCATTATTTGTCCCATATGTGATATCGGCTTCATATGCCGCTTTTTTCTCTTCTTTGGAAAGGCCGCTTACATTCAAGCCGACTGTAAGGCCGAGAAATTCAAACAGCTGCCCCATCTCTGCGGCATCACGGCTGGCCAGGTACTCGTTGACCGTTACAATGTGGACGCCTTTGCCTGTCAAGGCATTCAAATATGCCGGCATCGTCGCCGCCAGCGTTTTACCTTCACCTGTTTTCATCTCGGAAATATTTCCTTCGTGGAGAGCAATACCGCCGATTATCTGTACAGGATACGGCGTCATGCCCAGCACGCGGGTCGATGCCTCACGCACGACCGCAAAAGCTTCCGGAAGCATTTTGTCAAGATCCTCGCCATCCGCATAGCGTTTCTTGAAATCTTCTGTCTTCCCGCGCAGTCCGTCATCGGAAAGCTTCTTCATTTCATCGGCCATCGCCTCTATTTGATCAACGGTTTTTTGCATTTTATTCAGTTGACGCTGATTCCCATCACCAATCACTTTCTTCAGGATACCAAGCATTGCATTACGCTCCTCTGTATTCATTTCAGTTAATTGAAAGGCTGGTAAAACTTCATTTTTTCCGCAGTTATTCCTGTATTGTTTTTTTCAATTCAACCTTTATATTAACACTTTCTTGAAAAGAGTGCCAAGTGTTTCACGGGCCTGCGGGCCTTATCGAAAGGAAGATAATGGATTTACCTGCCGTTTTATTTGGCCGTTTGTGTAAAAAAGGTGAACAAATAAAGGCGTTTTTTTGAAAATGATGTTGATTTCCACTATATAGGGAGTGTAAAAGCGTTATACTGTCGATATTTCCCGGAAAATAACGTGTCTTCTCTATATCCAGATGTGTGAAAATCACCCTTTTCCACCCTTAAAATTACATAAATACCGAATTTGCGTAACCGTCCTGCGGAATCTGCGTTATAATAGATTTTAAATAATTGAAGAAAAGCTGAAAAAGGAGTTTGCAGAGTAAATGGGGGATATCAGACAGCAAAAGAAACAATTGGTCGATATATACAAGAATACCGTTTACCGGTATCGGAGAAAGTACCTAATAGGTGAACTATCCATTGAGCGCTATATAGATTGGTATCGATTCTCGATCGAATCGCTGATTGCGCTTGATTACACTATAACGACTGCACACCACTATTTATTCAGCGCCGAAAAACAGGCAGATAGAGAACTGAAAGCATTATGGATGAACGCAAACGATCCCAGCGCAAAAATCGGTCTTCATAAAAGGATCGCGATCGACAAGAAGGAAGCTGAAGCACGAAGAAATTCATTTCAAACTATAGATGCCAAAAAATAAAACGCGCAGCCTTTGCAAGAAACAGGCTGCGCGTTTCTTTTTGGATTTGTTAGCTCGGCTCAATCAAACCGTATCTTCCATCTTTTCTCCTGTACACGACATTGGTGCTGCCGGTTACGGCATTTTCAAAAACGAAGAAGCTGTGGCCAAGCATATCCATTTGCAGAATCGCTTCTTCGGAATCCATCGGTTTCAAATCAAACCTCTTCGTCCGGACTACTTCGAGGCCTTCATCGTCTTCTGGTTCGGCCTCTATGCCATTGCCCTCAATGTTCGCAAACACATATTTCGGCGCGCCTTCCTGGCGCTCCTGCCGGAATTTGCGGTTCACTTTCGTTTTATGTTTACGGATCTGGCGTTCCAGTTTGTCGACGACCAGGTCGATTGCGGCATACATATCAGTATGATGCTCTTCCGCCCGCAGGAGCAGGCGCGGCATCGGAATGGTCACCTCGATTTGGTGCTCATTATTGAAAACTTTTAAGTTCACGTTGACATCGGAGGTTAGCGGAGTATCGAAATAACGCTCAAGCTTGAGCACCTTTTTCTCCACATACTCACGTAGTGCGGGAGTTACTTCGATGTTTTCGCCTCTAATGTTGAAATTCATAATGGACTCCTCCTTTCGGTATGTAAAACAATTTCGACGCAGAAACCTAAAACCCTTTACCATTTGACAAAAAAAGATGAACAATATGTTAACATTGTTAACACCTGATTTACAAAGCTGCAGGTAGACAAAAACCCACCTCAACAACCTGAGATGGGTTTTGTTTTTTGCGTAATTTCTATGATTAAAAAGCAATCATTCCGCAACCCATCAGAGGTCCGGAGATCTTTTTATTCATAAATTACAGCTTTGTTACATTTGCAGCTTGAGGTCCGCGAGCGCCTTCAACGATTTCAAACTCAACGTCTTGACCTTCTTCAAGTGACTTGAAACCTTCTTCTTCGATCGCTGAGAAGTGTACGAAAACGTCATCTCCATCTTCGCGCTCGATGAAACCGAAACCTTTTTCTGCGTTGAACCATTTTACTTTTCCTTGCATTCTTTCACATTCCCTTCGAATAAGTACTGAGCGGATATCCAGCAATGGTATCCACACTTTGAATATAGCGAAAGCGCTCTCCAAAGTCAAATTGTACCCTGTGTTTTCGTATGATAAAATTCGACAAACACCTTCCTAAATTCTTCAGCAGGGAAATAACGGGAAATATTGCCTGGCAATTGCCAGGCAATCAATATGTAAAGAATCAGTGGACCACATACCTGCTCAATGCCTGCTGGATATCCGATTTCCATGTTTCAAAGGCAGGAATAAGCCTATTGCAGATTGAGCTTTGCTTGCCGTTTGTGTAGTCAGTTTCAGTTTCAATATCTTTAAGGACAGCAACGATACCGTCAAATTGGGTGACTGCATTCGCCACCGAGTCATCGTCATCAAGCAGCTGCCGAAGCTGGGTATTGGCGCCGCTCACCTTTTTCAGTGCTGTTAAGATATCCCCGAGCATCGGATCTGCTTTTTCAGGGATTTCTCTGGCAAAGCAGTCGTCCACAAAGTCGAATCCTTCCTCAATCGTATTAAGCAGGTGATAATACCGCTGCACAAACTCCAATTGACTTTGATTCAAATCGTTCATCGCTCTCACCTTATTTCCGTTTGTCATAAAACATACCGTCAGCTGAGGATGAAGAAGAGTAAGGATTCGAATACCTCTCGTTAGATTGCTTCTGGTGCTTCAGCAAGCGGATATCTGTCTGAATATCAGCCATCAGCACTTCGAGCATCGTGTCTATCTCCTGGTTATAGCGAACAATTTCTGCACCGGCCTGCTCCTCTTCCTCTGAATAAGGAGGGTCCAGCTTTCCGATGTATGCATCCCGCTCGCCAAGCAGGCTTTCGATCGTTTTAATGTACTCGTCACGCTGCTCAGGTACAACTTTCTGCTGTAAATGAGCATGAAGCTTCTTCGTTATCGCGAGAAGCTCGTCAACTGTACTCATTACGCTCGACCACCTTGTCCATGCTGTTGTTGTCGGTTCAGCCGGATGACCTCTTTCCACGTATTCCGGAACTCAACCGCATAGCCTTCCACTTCATCCAAAATCTCAACGTCATTTTTCACATTCGCTTCCATCAGCCGGCGGTTCATGTAATCATACATCGCCAAAATGCCCTCTGACACTTCGTAATCAGGATTGGTCGTAACCATCAGCTCACTGATAATCTTCTGCGCCTTCTGGATGTTTGTATTCTTTGCTTCGATGTTCTTATTTATAATTCCCTGTTTCGCCTGTTTAATAAACTTCAATATGCCATTATAGAGCATTAATGTGAGTTCTCCAGGCGAAGCCGTGTTCACACTGTTATTCTGATACGTTTGATAAGGGTTTGCCATTGACATTTATTGAAACACTCCTTTATCTTTTAGGCTTAGCAAAAGCATTTGTTAAGCCTGTCCCAAAATCATTCCTTTTCTATCGTCGGACGCACGTTCGAACGATTCGAACGGCCTGGCCTTTCCGCAGGGCGTTGAATACATTTCCCCTAATCCTCACTCCTCACTCTTCCGGCATAAGGACATGCGCAGCATTTTAGAGTAGTCTCGGAGTTATGGATCCGGTTTTTAATGCATCTTTGTTACATTCCGCCGCCGAACGAATTCATCAGCATCATCGCCTGTTCGTTTGACCGCTGGATCGCTTTTTCCATGGCTGTGAACTGGCGCCAGTAGCGGTCTTCGATTTTAATCATGCGATCTTCAAAACGGTCGATTTGTTTATCAACGCTGGATAACTGGCGGCCAAGGGTGAATTGCTGATTGGTTTTTAGCTGATTTCCTGCTCTTGTTTCGATTTTATCCATTGTTTTGTCTATGGAAGCCCGAAGCCTGTCAGCTATGCCCATTTGTGAATGACTAGCCCCATTCACATTAAACAATTCGAAAATTGCATTCGGATTTTTGCGAATCGCCTCTTTCAGCTTCCCTTCATCAACAATCAACTTCCCCCGGTCCAGATAATTACTGGATGTCTTAATCCCGATTTCGGAAAGCTGATTGAAATCTGAATTTACTCCTGTGACTGGTGAATACATATCCAGGCGCATCTGATTCAGTCCGCCTGACAAAATCGTATCGCTCCTCAGCAATCCGCTTCTGGCCCGCTCTTCCCACATTTCAACTTGCTTATCGGACATATCCTCTTTTTGCTTGTCAGATAGAGGCTTGTAATCCCGGTAACGTTCCTCGGACAATTCTTTATTGATTTTTTCAATTGTCTCATTATACTTATCGGCAAATTTCACGACCGATTCGAAAATGGAGTCGACATCCGTTGCCGCGGTAATCGAAATTTCAGTATTTGTTGCTTCTTTCAAGGTATATTCGTAGCCGTTGATTGTAAACGTATTGGAAGCCCGGGTGGTCGCAAGCCCGTTCAAGCTGAATTCGGCATTCTGGCCGAGCCTCCCTATACCTGTAGACGCAGCCTGTTCATTTGTACTATGAAGCCTCAAAGTATCATTTGCGAATGCGCCCGAAACGATGATTTCGGCATTCCCCGAAACATCACCGGTATTTTTTGCGTTTAACGAAATCCTTCCGGTTGTTTCATCAAAAAAGGCCATCACATCTGTTTGCTGGTTAATTTTATTAATCACATCGTTCAAGGAGTCGCTGGCCGGATCAAAGGTCACCGTTTTCGGATCTCCCATTGTTCCGTCCTTTTGGATTCCCTGGATTGTAAATGTGTTGGCTGTGCCCCAATCATTAACAAACTTTGTGCGCTGGCTATCGAGTGTTGCGTTTGGATCGATCGTCTCCCCTGCATTGATAGCGCTCCCTGCACTGTTCATGTAAGCGGACCTGGCCAGCTGGCTTACGACAATGGATGAGGAAACGTTCGTTGTGGCATTCACACTGCGGACGGACACTGCAGCTTCATTTGAACTGGTGACAGCCTTTTTAATAAAAGTGGACTGCCTGCCGATTCCGTCAAAGATCGATGTATCGAGTTCTTTCAGCAATTTATTCATCTCACGGTAATCGTCGCGCTGCCATTCCAGGATTTGCTTCTTCTGAGTCAATTTATCGAGCGGTATCCGTTCCGCCTTCATCAAGTCACTTACAATCGTATCAATATCCATGCCGCTTGCAAGGCCGCCAATTCGCATATCTGCCATAACGCGTACTCACCTTCCCCTATATCTTCTTATCAACAACAAGACCGACAAACTCGGTCATCGCCGCATAAAAATCCAGCATCTTCTTCGCAGGGATCTCCCTGACTACCTCTTTTGACACCTCATCAACCACCGTCACATAATACTCATTCAGTTTCTCATGCAATTCAAACTGAATGTATGTATGGGAAGGCTGCAAAAACTCATTTAGGCCTTTCACAACTTCTTCAAGCTGCTCTTTTGATGCTTCCTTTACCGGTGCAGCTTTTTCATCAACAGATTTCTGTATATCAGGGCCGGCTTCTCCTTCCCCTTTCATTCTCAGCGTTTCCGAAGTTTCCAAAGAAGTTAGTCTTGTTGACTGGGAGACGCCTTGCGAAGAAATATGCTCGATCATACCGTCTTCCTCCCGCTATTTTATTTTCTCTATGTTTTATATCGGTAGAAACTTCGGCAATTACAGCACGTAAAGCAAATTGGTGAAAAAAGAATTAGACAAAGAGCAAAATATATGCCGACAAATTCCGACAGGTGCCTGTCACCTGTCGAGAAAAATACCCCCAACCCTTCAAGAAATCGTAATATCCCTCACAAACTTCTAGAAAAAGGTGCCGTATAATGAATGAAAGGGGTTACATAACGGTTTTCGTATGGGGAGGGTGTTTAGTTTGCCAAAACAAGAATACGTCCTTGATATCCGGTTCAATGACCGGATCGGGCTCGGGTATGAAGTGTTCAGCCTTTTAAAAGGACGGAACATCAATTTGGTGGGAATGGAAGCGAAGGCTCATGAAAAAATGAGCATCAAGTTCGAGTGTGCTTCTTCAGCCAGCATCCAGTGGCTGATAAATGATCTTCAGGAAATCAACGGCATACACTCGATCAAGGTTACAGGTTTGATGCCTTATGAAGAGAGGGAACGCCAGCTGACGACCATCTTGAATTCGGTTGATGAAGGGGTCATCGCCGTGGACCAGGACGGAATTGTCACACATATAAATGAGAAAGCACGGGAAATTTTTTATATCGGTTCTGAAAACGTGATCGGCGTCAGTGCCCAGACGTTATTGCAAAAACAAATCCCGATCATCGAGATGTTGAAGACCGGGCAGGCATACAAGCTTCAGGAAGTGAAATTGAAGAAAAACAACAAAGTTCTTCATTACTTGACGAGCGGCGTGCCGATTTTCAATAAATCCGGGGAAGTCATCGGCGCGGTGGCAACGATCAAGGACTTCAAGCAAGTCGAGGAAATCATCTCGAAAGTCGACAGGCAAAAACGATTTTCATTCAATGAAATCATTTATCAAAGTCCGCAAATGCACAATGTCATCGAGACGGCGAAAATGATTTCGAAAAGCACATCCTCCATTTTGATCAGAGGGGAAAGCGGAACCGGCAAGGAACTGTTCGCTCGGGCGATTTACAGGGAAAGCAACAGGGCGGACCAGCCGTTTGTCGTCATCAACTGCGCAGCACTGCCAGAATCGCTGCTTGAAAGCGAACTGTTCGGTTATGAGGAAGGTGCGTTCACAGGCGCTTCCAGAGGCGGCAAGAAAGGATTGTTCGAGCAGGCCCATACCGGCACGCTTTTTCTTGACGAAATCGGCGAGCTGTCCCTGCATATGCAAGTGCGGCTGCTCCGCGTCCTGCAAGAAGGCACAATCCGCAGGGTCGGCGGGACGAAAGAAATCCCTGTCGATGTCCGGATCATCGCCGCCACACACCGCAATCTTGAAGAAATGGTCGAAAAAAATGATTTCCGCGAGGATCTCTATTACCGGCTGAACGTCGTGCCGCTCAATATTCCGCCGCTTTGCAAACGGAAAGAAGATATACCGCTGCTCGTGAATTATTTACTGCGGAAACTGAGCCGCAAGCTCGAGCGCCCGGATACATCCATTGACAATGAGAGCATGAATTATTTGATGGAACAAACGTGGCCGGGAAACGTCCGCCAGCTTGAAAACACGCTGGAACGGATGATCAATCTTGCATCCGGCACAACCATCACCATCGATGATTTTCATGCCTGGACGGCCCTTTCCAGTGAACGCCCGGCAGCAGCGCCCAAACAGCAAGATGGGGAATCGCTCTCGATTACAGTTGATTTAAATGGCGACATTCCTCAATTGAAGGATATCGTGAGCGAAGTCGAGCGCAAAGTCATTCTTGAAGTGTTAAAAACACATGATTCGTCACGTAAAGCCGGCCGTGTGCTCGGCATTTCGAATACAACCGTCATTAATAAAATGAAAAAGCTGGGCATCATGTATCATTAAAAAAACGCTCATATGACAGGAGAATAAAAAAGCTTCCGAGATGGTGGAAAAGATGTATAAATAGGTGAAATAATATACTAAAACGCAGTATGCCTGTCACCATAAAGAACTGTTCAAATAGCTAACAAAAACACATGGATTTTCATCTAAATCATCTGGCAAAATCAAATTAAAGCTGGAAATCCATTCACGCACAAGTTGATTGGAGCGGAAGGGGCTCGACTCCTGCGGGAGCAGCGGAACAGGTGAGATCCCGCAGGAGCGAAGTGACGAGGAAGCTCACCGCCCGCCCCGCGGCAAAGAAGACACTGTGAGTGCGACCGGAGGGAAGCAGGAACAGATGTCGCGCTTGTGCCCTCGGGTGAAAGCGAGCCCCTGCAGCGGAAATCAACATCCCATTTTAAAATGCAATGGATTCGAACAGGCTATTAGTCAGTTCTATTCCACTAAATAGTGTCCTAACTTAACAAAAATGCTTAGATTCAAAAACAAATCAGCAGCATTGTTATTCTAATCAAAAGGAATCTCAGTTACAGGTAAAATCAGTTTGTCGAATCTTTCCAACAATAGGCATCAGTTTTCTTTAAATGACCCAAACAAAATTACTCAGCATAATGCCCCTGTCTATATTTTGGCACAATTTTTGCAATTACCTCTTGTGCACACATAAATTACGCAAAGGGGTGTTTTTTTACATGGGTAATGTTCAACAAGAAAACGAGGGGTTGCAAAGGGGGTTGAGCAACCGCCACATCCAGCTCATCGCGCTTGGCGGCGCCATCGGGGTCGGGCTGTTCTATGGCTCGAGCGCAACCATCCAAATGGCCGGGCCGGCAATCGTTCTTTCCTATTTGATTGGGGGCATCATCATTTTCACGATTATGCGTGCGCTCGGTGAAATGGCGGTGGCCGAACCGGTTTCGGGATCGTTCAGTTCCTATGCAAACCGTTATGTCGGACCATTTGCCGGTTATTTATCGGGCTGGACGTACTGGTTCATGTGGGTTGTCGTCGGAATGGCCGAAATCACGGTCGTCGGCGTTTACGTGAATTACTGGTTCCCGGATATTCCGCAGTGGGTGTCAGCCCTTGCCGCACTAGTACTTATCACATCTGTCAACTTGATCAACGTAAAAGCGTTCGGTGAATTCGAGTTTTGGTTTGCCCTCATCAAAGTCGTAGCTATTGTCGGTATGATCATTGCCGGCCTTGGCATCATCTTCTTCGGTATCGGAAACGGCGGGCAGCCGATTGGCTTTGAAAACCTCTGGGTCAATGACGGCTTCATGCCGAACGGCGTCACCGGCATCGTCCTGTCACTCGTCATGGTCATGTTCTCGTTCGGCGGCGTGGAACTCGTCGGGATAACAGCAGGTGAGGCGAACAACCCGCAACGCACGATTCCAAAAGCGATCAACAATGTCATCTGGCGCATTTTGATTTTCTATATCGGCGCGCTCGGCATCATGATGATTCTGTATCCATGGAATGAAGTCGGCACGAACGGCAGCCCGTTTGTCTTGATCTTCGACAAAATCGGCATTGCCGGCGCTGCCCATATCATCAACTTTGTCGTACTGACCGCAGCCCTTTCCGCCTTCAACAGCGGACTGTTCAGCACCGGCCGCATGCTCTATAACCTGTCCCTGCAAAACAACGGTCCGAAATTTTTCGGCAAACTGAACAAATACAGCACACCGAGCCGCGGCATTCTTTTTTCATCGTCATTCCTGCTCGTCGCTGTATTCCTGAACTATATTGTTCCTGAAAAAGTGTTCCTTTACATCTCTGCCGTCGCAACGGTGGCCGTGGTCACAAGCTGGACGATCATTCTCATCACCCAGCTGAAATTCAGGCAAGCAAAAACCGCTGAGGAAGTGGACAAGCTCAAGTTCAAACTGCCGCTGCATCCATTTTCATCTTATGTGGCACTCACCTTCCTTGCCTTCATTATTGTCCTGATGGCCTTCATCGACGGCATGCGGGTGGCCCTATTCGTCGCACCTGTCTGGTTCGGGATTCTCTACATCGGCTACAAGCTGAAGCGCAAAGAACAGCCGGCTGATGCCATTCCAGACCGAAAAGCAGTATAAGAACGATCGTCTAAAACCGGAATCAAACCATATTGCCGATTCCGGTTTTTTCGCAGCCGCATGCCCCTATAAACACCGTGGCAACGCATCAAGATTTATTGACGGTGATAAAAAATTCTGTCAACTTTTCGCAACACCTTGCCCCACTTTCCCCTTATTTGGCACAAAATTAATTCACACTACAAAATTTTTTGTTTTTTCGAGAAAAGCATCGTCAAAACGTTCCGCGGACAAGCAATTGGGCCTCATTGCTCAACTGCGGAGTCCTCGTTCTACCGCAGTGTCGTTTAAAGCTTATCGCATAAAGGTAATGCAGAACTGTTCAAGGGGTCTCCCGGTTTTTGCTCTTGCCCGGCGGTATTACCAGAGCCCGATAAAAACCGGCCGCAATTATTCAGCCGACGGAGATTCAATTCCATTTCCCTTCCCTCCAAAAAGTGGCATGGTTTTTGCAAACATGAAAGGCTGAGACAATCAATTCACAAGGTGGAGGGGTAAATATGTTACTCACGGAAGAACAAAAGCAAGTCCTTGATGTGTTTGAAGAAATGAAAAAGCACGGCCATGAACAGATCATTTTCAACTATGATAAAACAACGGGCTTGAAGTCGATCATCGCCATTCACGATACGACACTCGGGCCTGCACTCGGCGGCTGCAGGATGTGGGACTATGAATCAACCGATGAAGCACTTCATGATGTATTGAGACTATCAAAAGGCATGACCTATAAATGCGGCGTATCCGGTGTCACTCACGGCGGCGGCAAAGCTGTCATCATCGGCGACCCGAAATCCGAGAAATCAGACGAACTGTTCCAGGCGTTCGGCACATTCGTTGAAACGATGAAAGGCCGCTTCTACACCGGCACTGACGTCGGCACCGTCGGAATGGACTTCGTTTCCGCCCACAAACAGACGGACTATCTCGTCGGCCTGCCTGAAGAATACGGCGGCAGCGGCAACTCGGCTGTCATCACCGCATTCGGCGTCTGGAAAGCGATCAAAGCGACGGCAAAAGAAGCGTTCGGCAATGATTCGCTGAAAGACATCACCATCGCCGTCCAGGGCCTTGGCAAAGTCGGCCAGTTCCTTGTCGACCATCTCCATGGCGAAGGCGCACGGCTTGTCGTCACGGATATCTCAAAAGAAAACGTCTACAACGTTCTCGATAAATACGAAGACATCACTGCTGTCGAACCGGATGAAATCTACGGCGTTGACTGCGACATCTTCTCGCCAAACGCGCTCGGTGCCGTCATCAACGACCAGACGATCAGCCAGTTCAAATGCACAGCCATTGCCGGCGCAGCGAACAACGTCCTTGAAGACGAGCGCCACGGCCAGATCCTGCATGACAAAGGCATCCTGTATGCACCGGACTATGTTGCAAACGCAGGCGGCCTCATCCAGGTTGCCGACGAACTGCAAACATACAACAAAGACCGGGCATTCAAAAATGCCAGCATGATTTACGACATTCTCGGCCAGATCTATGCGATTTCCAAAGAGCAGAACATTCCAACCTATAAAGCGGCAAACGTCCTTGTCGAAGAAAAAATCGAAAAGATCGGCGGCCTCCGCAAGAAATATACCGGCTGCTGAAAATGATACCGCTTCCCCCGTTTTCTATTACGGGGGGAGCATTTCCAATAAGAGGAGGTGCACCATGAGATTCCACAACTTTAACGAAGTCATCGAACAGGCGCAAAAACTTCCGCCTGTGAAAATCAGTGTCGCTGCCGCCCATGACGAAGATGTACTGCGGGCGGTGAAAAATGCTGTTGAACTCGGACTTGTCGATGCGCTTCTCGTCGGCGATCCGATTCTTATTACCCGCCTGGCAGAACAAATGGACTTCCCGCCAGATGCCTATAAAGTCTATCCCGCCCATTCAGAGGAGGAAGCGGCCTTTACAGCGGCAAAACTGGCGAGTGACGGCAAAGCGGACATCCTCATGAAAGGCCTGGTGAACAGCACACCTTTTTTAAAAGGCGCACTCGATAAACGATTGAATTTAAAAACCGGCCGCATCATCAGCCATTTATCAATCTTTGACATACCAAACACAGACTCGCTCGTCTTTATGACAGACGGCGGCTTGAACATTGCACCCGACTTTAATCAGAAGAAAAGCATCATCTGGAATGCGGTCGATTTTATGCGGATCATCGGCATCAGCGACCCGAGAGTCGCCATCCTGGCAGCGAATGAGCTCGTCAACGAAAAAATGCCGATCACTGTGGAAGCACGCGAGCTCGCTAACCAAATCGCAGCAGAAACTGATGACGGCCTCTTGATCGAAGGCCCGCTCCCGCTCGATCTGGCCATCAGCAGCGCATCACTTGCGCACAAAAAACTCGAAAGCAAGCTGGGCGGGAAAGCGGATCTTCTCGTTATGCCGAACATCGAAGCCGGAAACATCTCCAGCAAGGCGATCACCTATTATGCAAACGGCACGATGGCTGGAATCGTCCTTGGCGCGGCTGTGCCGCTCGTTCTGAATTCTCGTTCCGATTCACCTATGGCAAAGCTCGCTTCGATCGCACTTGCCGTCATCGCTGCCGCCAAAACGCCGGCTCAGGTGAAAAGCCATGGATTTGCTTAAGCATAACATCAACATTTTTATCGGCCACTACGGCGTCGGCAAGACAACGCTGGCGGTCAACCTCGCCAAACAGCGGCGCGAACAGCACCCAGACGAGCGGATCGCCCTTGCCGATATCGATGTCAACAACCCATACTTCCGCTCCCGCGACTGGGCGGAAAAGTTTGAACAGCGCGGTATCGATTTGATCATACCTGACAAAGAAATCGCCCAAGCCGAGATGCCATTTTTACCGAAGCACATTTACGCCGCCCTGAAGTCAGACGGGAAACTTCTGCTCGATGTCGGCGGCTATGATACAGGCACAACCGTATTGGGCAGTCTTGCCGGCCACATCAAACCGCTTGATCACAAGGTGTGGTTTGTTGTAAACACATTCAGGCCAGGCACGGAAACAGCGGCGGAAATAGAGGAAATGTTCCAGCGCCTGCAAGCCATATCACGGCTGGAAATCACCGGTATCATCAACAATTCAAATCTGGCGCAGTTTTCCACGCCGGAACAAGTCATCGAAAGTGAAAAAATCGTCCGGACGGCAGCCGAAAACCTGCACCTTCGTAATTTTGTAAACAGCGCAGATGCTTCATTCAGCAGCGCGCTTGAAGGAAAAACCGCATCACCGGTAATTCCGGTTCACCGTCTCGAACATCTGAATTGGTAAAAGACTGGAGGCTTATGATGAAAAAAACAAGAAACGCCTTCGTTGGCATAGATGACGGACTTTGCAAAGGCTGCGGAATTTGCGTATCCGTATGCCCGACCGAAACACTGTCAATTTCAAACGACGCAAACGCCAAAGGCTACTATCCAGCTATGCAGCACAATGCTGACGCCTGCATCGCCTGCAACAAATGCGCAACGATGTGCCCGGAAATAGCCATCGAAGTTTTTGTCGACTAACAGCCAAGAGGGGGATGAACATGAAACAATATTTAATGAAAGGGAATGAGGCGATCGCGGAAGCCGCCATCCGGGCGAACTGCCGCCACTTCTTCGGCTACCCGATCACACCTTCCACCGAAATCATCGAATATATGGCAGCAAAAATGAACAAAGCCGGCGGCACCTTCGTCCAGGCCGAAAGCGAAGTCGCCGCCATCTACATGGTATTCGGCGCGGCCGGCAGCGGCAAACGCGTCTTGACCGCATCATCAAGCACCGGCATCAGCCTGAAGCAGGAGGGAATCTCCTTCATCGCCGCCAATGAACTCCCAGCCGTCATTGTCAACATCATGCGGACAGGCCCTGGCCTCGGCGGACTCGGACCATCCCAGGCCGACTATTTCCAGGCGACAAAAGGCGGCGGCCACGGAGACTACCGGTTGATCGTCCTCGCGCCAAGCTCCGTCCAGGAAATGGCCGACCTGATCATCGACGGCTTCGACCTTGCCGATATCCACCGCAACCCGGTCATGATCCTGGCCGACGGCGTGCTCGGCCAGATGATGGAACCGGTCACGTTCACCGGCCGCGAACCAGTAGAAGTCAATAAAGACTGGGCGACGACTGGTGCGGAAGGCCGCGAGCGCAATTTGATCACCTCTTACAATCTGCAAAATGAAGCGGGCGAGAAAAAGGCTTTGTACCTTGAGGAAAAATATAAAGGCATCGCAGCAAAAGAACAGCGCTGGGAGAATTACCTGATGGACGATGCCGAGTATGCGTTTGTCGCGTACGGAACGAGCGCACGGATTGTAAAAGGCGCAGTCGATGAACTGCGGGAACAGGGCCACAAAGTCGGGTTGATCCGGCCGATTACACTTTGGCCGTTCCCGGAAAAAGCATTTGAAGAAGTTATCGATAAAATCAAAGGCTACATGGTCGTCGAAATGAGCACCGGCCAGATGGTCGAAGACGTGAAATTGAACGTAAACGGACAGGCACCGGTTGAATTTTACTCGCGCCAGGGCGGAATCACGCCGCAGCACAATGAAATCGTCGAGAAATTCACCAACGCCTTTGCAACCGGGGGTGTAACCGTATGAAGCAAACTTTCACAAAAACAAAAGCATTAAACGATAAGCCGTTCCACTATTGCCCGGGGTGCACCCACGGCATCATCCACCGGATTCTAGGTGAAGTGCTTGAGGAACTTGATTTGCTGGAAAAATCGATCGGCGTTGCGCCTGTCGGCTGCTCCGGTTTTATGGAACAATATTTCAACATCGACTTCCAGGGCGGCGCGCACGGCCGGGCACCGGCTATTGCAACCGGCATCAAGCGGTCCCTGCCTGACAAAGTGGTTTTCACCTATCAGGGTGACGGCGACATGGCATCAATCGGAACAGCCGAAGCAATCCATGCGGCCGCCCGCGGTGAGAAATTCACATCCATTTTCGTGAATAACGGCATTTATGGCATGACCGGCGGACAGATGGCACCGACATCTCTTGTCGGCCAGAAAACATCAACATCACCGTTCGGACGGGATGCCGCAACCGCCGGCTACCCGCTCGACCTGCCGCTATTGATGAGCAACATCCCGGGTGCCGCGTATGTCGCATCCGTATCGGTCGACACACCGCAAAACGTCATCAAAGCGAAAAAGGCCATCAAAAAAGCATTCAAAATCCAGCTTGAAGGTCTCGGTTATTCGTTTGTCAGCGTCCTGTCCACCTGCCCGACGAACTGGGGCATGTCGCCGACCGAAGCACTGACATGGCTGCAGGACAACCTGGCAACCCACTACACACTCGGTGAACTGAAAGCGCCGGAAACGGCAAAAGCATAAAAGGAGTGAGCCAAATGGAAAAAATCATCATCTCCGGTTTCGGAGGACAGGGCGTCTTGTTCGTCGGCAAGCTCCTCGCATATACCGGAATGGTCACCGGGAAGCATGTGTCCTGGATCCCGTCATACGGGCCGGAAATGCGGGGCGGAACTGCCAACTGCTCGGTCATCATTTCGGAAAAGGAGATTACATCACCGATTATTGACCGGTGCATGACACTTCTGGCATTTAATGAGCCTTCAATTGATAAGTTTGCAGAGCAGGTTGCGGAGGGCGGCCGGATTTTATTTGACGGCTCGCAGATCAAAAAGGAAAAGCCTGCCGGGCAGGAGTCGGATTGGACTCCGATTCCGACAAAGGAACTGATTGATAAGCTCGGGATACCGGGCTCCATGAATATGATCATGCTGGGCGCTTTTATTAAAGAAAACGAGACGATCACCCTGGAAGATATCGATAAAGGACTGGACGAAATGCTCAGCTCCAAACGTCCTGAGCTGATTGAAAACAATAAAAAAGCGATTAGACTCGGCTACGACTGGAAGGATTTGATGATGCACCATGCCTAAGACAATTCTTGCAATTAATCCTGGTTCCACTTCCACGAAGTTTGCCGTTTTTGAGGGCAAGGAAATGGTGTTTTCGGAGACAATCAGGCACCGCGATGAAGACATTATGAAGTACCCTTCCACCGCTGACCAGCTGCCATATCGGCTGGAGACAATCGTTAGGAGCCTGCATGAAAAGAATTTCGACCTCGGCTGGCTCGACGGCGTTGTCGGACGGGGCGGACTGTTGAAGCCGCTTGAGAGCGGGACGTATGAGGTGAATGAAGAGATGCTGGCAGATGCGCGGTCGGGCAAATACGGAGACCACGCCTCCAATCTCGGCAGCATCATCGCTTACGAACTGGCGCAGCAGGTCGGGGTTCCTGCTTATATTGTCGATCCGGTTGGCGTTGATGAGCTGGTGGAAGAAGCGCGGCTTTCCGGATTGGCTGATATTGAGCGGAAGAGCCATGTACATGCATTGAATATCAAAGCCGTTTCCCGGCAGGTCGCCGGTGATCTCGGAAAACCGCTTGAAGAGCTGAATTTCGTTGTTGCGCATATTGGCGGCGGAATTTCTGTTGTCGCTCATCGTGGCGGCCGGATCATTGATGTGAATAATGCGGATAATGAAGGGCCTTTTTCACCTGAGCGGGCCGGCGGACTTCCGGCCAAACAGCTTGTGCAGCTTTGTTATTCAGGGAAGTATACAGAGAAAGAGATGCTGCAGAAGCTGACAAAGCAAGGGGGCATGTATTCGTATGTGGGGACGAAGAGTGCGCTGGAGGTTGAGGAAAAGGCTCTGGCCGGGGACGAGAAGGCCGGGCTGGTGCTGAAAGCGATGGTGCATCAGATCGGGAAAGAGATCGGTGCGATGGCTACGGTGCTGGAAGGCCGGATTGACGGCGTCATTTTGACCGGCGGGATTAGTTATTCAGATTATCTAGTTGGACGGATTAAGGAGAAGGTTGGATTTTTGGGTGAGGTTTATGTGGTGCCTGGTGAGGCGGAGTTGGAGGCTCTGGCTGCCGGGGCTGTAAGGGTTTTGTTGGGTGAGGAAAGTGTTAGGATATATTGATTTGGGGAGCCGTTCCTGGTTTGGGCTGGGGGCGGTTTTTTGTTTCTGGCAATTCTTTTGTCAGTTAAGATTGTAATGCCAAGTAATAGCGGGCAAAATTAGCTGCTACGCAAGTAAAAATTAAACAGTTTTTGAATACCTTAGCGGTGGGACCAGGCACATAGCGAGGTACCTGTCCCCTTTTCTCTCTTAGGTCCTTCCCTTTATAAGAGAGCCTCTAGACACAATTCTTAACCCGAATTCTTTAACTCGACTCCAGATTTTTCCAACAAACTATTAATCCGGCCAAACCCTTCCTCATGAAAATCATCTGGATAGATTGCAATAAACACATAGTTATCTAAATCTCTAAAAAAGGTGACCTTCCTTTCTGTTTTTTCATCATAACCCGGATATTTTGTGCTCCCATATAGTCCAAAGTATTCTATGAGAAATATTCGATCATTCTGTCTGATTATCCAATCCGGTATGTATACTTCATTTTCATTATGATTATATATTCTTTCACTTTCACGCTGAACGGACCTTCTATCGATGACATGAAGTAAATAATTATGAATGGCAAGCTCTTCCTTTGAATCACATACCTGTCCGTCTTGTCCGATCAACAAGTTGAAATCCTCCGGTTTAAAATCAAATTCAGGAAAAGAATCCATGATCCACAAGTAAAATTTACTTTCATAATGACGGTCCACCATACTGATGAACCGTGGGAAATGCTTTCGAAAGTAAGCACGGTTCAAGGCTGGAATATCCTCACGCAAAATCGATCGTTTTTTACAGTAGGTGCGAAGGGCTTCGGTGCGATGTTCTTTCGTGAACCAGTATTGATTGGGTACTCGTTGAAACTCGGTAATATCAAACTCACCAGGGAAAATCGTGTTGACTAGCTGAATGGGAGATGCATTGTATTCCTGAATCAATCCGTATAAATTGTTTTCCATGAAAAATGCTTTTATAAAGCGCTTCGGTATTTCATGTCTTTCTATACGATGTTCTTCAATTAGTTTATTAATTTCAGCTTTAACATTGTCTACATTTTTCCAATGTCCATTCTTTGTATGGAAATCGTTTATATCAAATTTATCAGGGAAAAGATTGAGGATGAGTTCAGAAGGAGAGCCCTTGTGATATTTTAGTGCGGAACTGAATCGATGTTTTATTAGCATTTGTTGAGTTACCTTTTCTGGCACCTCATGGAAGGCAATTTGCTCTTTTTCCAACATAGCCAAAAACAATTCTCTTAAAAAGCGAGTGTTCTTCCCGTATCCCTGTGGTACTGTCTTAAAATCGATCTCCCGAAACCTTCCTGAATAGAGCGTATCTATAAAACGAAAAGGAGAATATCCGAGAAGCTTCAACGGTTGAATCAGCCCCCATTGAACCAGACGATCACACATCACGACATTAGGAATGTCTTCCTCAACAAGACCACTTCGTTCCAAACATTCTTCAAAGCGTTTTTTTGTATTACCAAGGTTTTCCCAATAATTCCTTGGCATCCTGGGAAAGTCGAACACATTATATTCATCAGGATAGACGAACTGGAGCAACTTGCGAACTGATTTGAACCTGTTCAACGCACCCCAAAGTTTATGTTCATGAATAAGTTCACGACTGATGTTTGGTATCTCTTGTTTACTCAAGGACAACTTCACTTCCATAACATAGCGAATGATTACCACTATGTTCTCGTCATTCTGCCATGTGCCACGAGGAAATACTTTTCTCTCACCTTTTATCACTTGTCGATAGACTGTTATCATTGGATGTTTAGCCAAATCTATGGATGAGATATTTACTGCCGTTTTGGACATATAATCACCTCCCTTCCATTATACCACAAGATAAGAACACACGTTCTTATTAATATTTAATACAATAATTAATTTCATAAATATATACCATGCCTTTGTGTAGTTGAGACCACGGGAAAAACTATAAAATATTCAGTAAAGATATCAAAACCGTCACAGTGACATAATCCCTTATATTAAATAATATTTGTCCCCGGATCCATTTGTCCTAAAAACATTGTTTGGGCTAACTAATCTTTCAGCTGTTCTAACGTTAGTTTCAAATGGATGACCGTAATTATTACTGTCATGATAGGATATAACTATTGATTCAATGGGAAGTATCTTGTCCCAATCACTTTTCTTAAAGTGTCCTGCATAACCTCCATGATGCGGCATTACAAAAATTAAAGGAACTTTTGGGAAATCATCTAGAATTATATAATCATGTAATTTGTCATATCTTTGATCTCCTGATAACAAAACACATTTGTCTTCTGTTTTCACATAAATAACAATACTGTCTAAGTTCCTATTCTTTGTTTTTAAGGATCTATAAACTTTAAGTCTTTGTCCTTTACAAACTCTATTCATTTCTATTTTCCTATCATTATACCTTTTTGATGTGAAAGAAATAGTAATTAGTGGTACACCTGATTCCTTCAAGTGACTTTCCACTTGCTTGGCTGTGTGAGTTGGTATTCTTTTTGGAGCAAAAACACATTTTATTTGTTTTAGTTCATATTTCGAGAGTCTTAAAATCACATGATAGTGATCTATATCTCAGTGACTCAAAAAGATAAAAATCTCATCTTTTCCCTTGATTTTTGAGTTTCTGATTAAATTATCTAACTGACTTTCTGTACATCTTACTTGAGCTCCAATATCATAACAGATTCTTGTATTGCTAAACCTAATTTCATTCCAATTACCATGCCCAACATCCCGGATAATTAATTCTATTTTTCCTGTCCACGCATCTATTTTTTTGATCAATTCATCTAGCATTAGTTTATCTCCTCAGGACCCTTAACTAAATAGTAGCGAGCCGGTCCTCTTGATAAAAAGAATAAATCGTTGTATCAAATTTAAAACTCTTCCAAAAGAAATCTGGAATTTCGTACCATAGACCTTCTCGAAATCCACGATATTTCACAGTTCTTAACTCGTTTATTTCTATTAAGCTACGAAGGTCATTTTCAACCCATTCACCGACTTCTAGTCTCTCCCACCACAGTTTAAAATTTTCAAGCAAATGAATATCTAGAATAACACTCTTTTCATTCTTCGATTCACAATAGAAAAGCATAATAACCCTCCCCCTAAAAACTTCTAAAGAAAAAGGGAACCCTAATGTTAAGGACTCCCTTTCTAAAAAACTAATTAACGTAGTAATTGAAGAACACCCTGCGGTTGTTGATTTGCTTGCGCTAGCATTGCTTGTGCAGCTTGAGCAAGAATTGAATTCTTTGTTTGGTTCATCATTTCCTTCGCCATCGTGCGAACATTTGCTTTCACAAATGACCAGACTATATCTTCACCCTCTAACATTCCAGTAGGGGTCGGGCACTTCGGATTCACAATGCTGATGATACATTGCTTCACCTATGGATTTCATCATCATAGCGTTTGCCTTAGATGGTTTATCCTAGTCGTTGAACCTTCTCCACTCTTTCGAAACAGGAGCTTGGCTGCTGATTGCCCAATCTTTTCTTTTATATAACCATCACGCTTGTCGTTTCCCACTACGTTGTGGTAAGAAAAGCTCTAAGGGGTTTCCAGCAATTCACCCGATTATGATCTCTAGCCGTTACCAGCTAGGACGACTGTGCTTGTTGCTGCTTAGGCAGCTAAAGCATAATCTACGTCACGGATACGAGATTCTGCTGCAGTTAGGTTTTCGGAAGATGTTCCAAGGTTGTTGATTGTGTGTTCCAGACGGTTTTGGTATGCACCTAGTTTTGAGCGCTCAGCAGAGACAGATTCTATAGCATTATTAATAGATGTTATTGCATTATCGGCTGCTGATTGAGAAGAGATGTCTATTCCGTTACTACCAGTAATAGTTATGCTATCGCCATCAGAATATGCTGTATTGGCAGCAAATAATGTATTACCATCTAAGTCAGTAAAGTTAGTTTGATCAACACTGCTTGCTACTACTTCATTTTTACTATTTAATAAAACTGATGTTGCGCCAGCAGGCTTCATTGTATATGTTGTACTGATAGTATAATCTCCAGAAGCTAAACCTTCTGATGCAGAGTTAAAATTGTAAACTGAATCATTTGTTGTCATTTCTATTTGAGTTGAAGCATTTTCTACTACAGATACTGTCCCACTGGTCAGAGTGGCATTACTTAAAGTAACCTTAGCATTTGTTAATGCACCATCAGCATCAGTGTCAGCAAATTCTAAATCACCTAAATTACTTTGAGCTGATTCTGCAAAATACCAATTTGTACCATCTGAACTAATCGCTGAATAATTACCACTTGAATCCTTTAGTGCATAATTCGCTGTAACATCTGAAGTAGAAGCTTCCATGTCAGCAGTCAAAACAGTTAAACTACCATCTAATTGCTCAACAGAATACTCAACAGCTGTTGTTCCAACTGCTGTTGTACCGCTAGCAGCTAGTGCTGTTCCAGTAACTGTGATTTCTCCAGTAGCTACCCCTGCATCTCCACCTTTAACACCCAGAGCAGTAGCGTCCATTTTATTAATGGACAATTCCAAATTTTGATCTGAATTAGCTCCAATATGGAACTTACCAGTAAAGGAACCATCCAACAAATTTTTAGTATTAAACTCAGTGTTATCAGCTATACGAGTCAATTCCTCAGAAAGCTGGTCTACTTCTTTTTGAAGTTCAGCACGATCTGCATCAGTATTTGTGTCGTTGGAAGATTGTACTGAAAGTTCACGCATACGCTGAAGAATGCTGTGTGTTTCGTTCAGTGCGCCTTCAGCAGTTTGAATGAGAGAAATCATTTTGTTATCGCAGTGGTTTTTTATCCTCTGCTTCTTTATGTCTCCATAAAGTTCAGGTCATATCTTCACCCTTAAATAGGGTGCCCCGCGCTCGTGGGTGGGTTATTGGTACGGCTCCTCACCACCTGACCGTCACACCTTCCTAACTACGATTACTACCGATTCATTAGGCTTGGCTCGGTATTGCCCACCATCCACTAAATTGTTGGTTTGGGGTTCCACCGAATTCACGGAGTTTTCATCTAAGCATTGCTGCCTAGAGCGGCATTTCCAGTCTACCGTCTTGAGCATTCTTACTTGCTTGATCCAAGCCACGAATCTGGCCGCGCATCTTCTCAGAAATTGCCAGACCTGCCGCGTCATCACCCGCACGGTTGATTCGAAGACCAGAAGAAAGTTTTTCCATAGACTTGCTTTGTCCTGTGTTTGCTGTGCTTAACTGACGATAAGTGTTAAGGGCAGCAATGTTGTGATTAATTCTCATTATTGAATTTCCTCCCTGAATTTGTGCTTCCCACATCCTTGTGGCAGCATAAAGTTGTGATTAAACAGTCGCACTATTGTCGGCCGCCAACAGTGTTTCTGTTTCTCACTCCTTATATCGGCCTTTCTTTCAGAGAGTTTAACTGTTTTTTATATTTTTTATTTGTGAAAGAACATTTTCTGGAAGTTTCGCCGCATTGCTGTTTTCTTTCTGGATCTCCAGATAGATTTCTTTGCGATGAATATCCACATTCCTTGGGGCATTGATGCCAAGCTTCACTTGATCGCCCTCAACTGCCACCACAATCAGTTCTATGTCATCCCCGATTTTAATCGCTTCATTCACTTTCCTGGACAGAATCAGCATTGTTTACCCCTCCTGTCCTGCGGCTGGATTTTTACCAAACAGCAAGTGACGGGTCTCATACCCTTTTTCATTCAACACCAGCTGCCTGCCAACCTGTTTCTTTTGATTGATGACGACCGGCCCCTGCAGATTCGCAGTCGTCTTTTCAAATGGCTCCTGCACCGTCAAAATGACAAACACAGCGACATCATTCTCAGAATCGATTTCCAATTTTTCAGTCACTTCTTCAGACAGGTTGAATTCATATTCCGGAAAAAACTGAAACGGAACAGCCATCACAAATGCCAGTCCTGCAGTTTTCACAGACTGCAAAATAAAAAACGGGCTGTCATCACCGAACGGCAATATCAAAAACTCATGTTCATCCGAAAAACCCGGCAGCCCGTTAGGAAATGTAATGTTGTCCTGCTCTGCCGCCTCTACCGTTCCATGATATCTAGTTTCTACTTTCACATGCATCACTTACCTTCTCTTAAAGTTTTTCAAAGTCAATCTTCAACGAATTCCATTGTTCCATATGAAAGTTCACAGAGCCGGGGCTATAGCGATGAACCGGCTTATTGATCTTCACATCAATCTCCGGCCGATTCGGTGTCCAATCAATTTCCACATCACCTGGCTCGTAATTAATTTTCACACTGCCGGCCGAAGGAATCCACCCAATATTGAAGTCATACATCGGATCTTCACTGTTCTCCTTCGCCTGGCTGACAATCGGATTGCCGCCGTTTTCAATCTTCATCAGCTCGTCACCCTGCCTTGCCATCCGTGCCAAACCGGCCAGCCAGTCTTCATACCCCTGCCTTGCGAAATCCTCAGTACGCCGGAACACCGACTTCAAATCCATATCAGCCCATGCTTGCGTCTGGTCAATGGAAAGCCGGCCGGGTGAAGTATCAATATGAAGTTCGGCAGGCTGTTGCTGGATGGACATTTCGGCCTTTGGCTGTTCAAGCTGCTGAACAGCCTGTTCTGTCCGTATGCCCAGCTTAGCTGGAGTAGACTGCAATCTGATCTGCGGAACTTGCATCTTTCTCACCCATTTCTGCTAATCTCACAATTAAGAAAAAAAGCTATCAACGAATTGATAGCTATCGCAAAAAGTCCAATAAGGTAGGCTGCATGATTCGGGAACCGACACCAAGCGCAGCACGATGAATGCTCTCCTGTGTCTTCAACTCAGTAATGACCCGCTCAATATCAGCATCTTCATTATCCGAAAGAATCCGGTTGGCGATGACTTCCTGTTCATCTACCCGGGCTTCGATCAACTCCACCCTGTTGTAGCGGGCTCCCATTTCAGCCCTGCTTGCTACAATATTATCCATGTGGCCGTCAAGAGTGCTTAAAAAGCTGCCCACATCCCCAGCAGCGGTTCCGTTCAGTGTACCCTCCAGCTTCTGCAAATCAGTAAAAAGTCCAGCCGGAAAAACCTGGTCACCATCAATATTAACTGGAATTCTCACACCTTTGGAAACTTCAATATTCACATCTGGGCCTTTCACTGAATTCCGGGTGCCGTCCTCATTAAACGGCTTCTCTGCTGTATTGGTTCCGTTAAAAATATACTTGCCCGCAACCTGAGTGTTGGCGATGGCGGTAAGGTGCTCCTTCAGCTGCCCGACCTCTTTCGCAATCGCAGCCTTCTGCCCTTCTTCATACGTACCGTTACTCGCCTGGACAGTCAGCTCCCTTACCCGCTGGATCACCTGAGTCGCCTTATCCATCGCCGCATCGGAATTTTCCATCCAGTTATACACCTCGGAAAGATTCCGCTTATACTGCTCCACTTCCGTAAGGTTCGTCCGGTAGCTCATCCCTTTCATGGCAACAACCGGGTCATCTGACGGCTTCGTGATTTTCTTGCCTGTCGCCAGCTGGTCCTGGTACTTGCCCATCCGGCTGTAGCTGTTGCTCAGGTTTTTCAGCATATTATTCGTCAGCATCGATTGCGTTACGCGCATTGGTTACACCTACCTTCCGACACGGCCCATGCCGTTGATGATTTTATCAAGCATTTCGTCAATCGTTGTTATGTTCCGTGATGAAGCATTATAGGCGTGCTGGAACTTGATCATGTTCGTCATTTCTTCATCAAGGGAAACGCCGCTGACTGATTGGCGCCGTTCCTCAACGGATTGCCGCAGGATATCCGAGTTGTTTTCCAGGCGGGTTGCTTCCTGGGCATCTACGGCCATCTTTCCGATCACTCCCTGGTAAAACGAACGCAGCGTCCCTTTCACATTGGAGCTGGCGATCGTTGAGAAGTTTTCATTCTGTACACCGGCTAGCGCCAGGGCGTTTTCACCATTGCCAGCCTGGCCGCTGACAGTTGAAGCGGCAATTTTATTCAAGTCTTTCATAATATCTTCACTGACGGAGATCAGCTTCGCAGCATCCTTCCCATCAGTTAATTGATCGAAAAATTTCACCCCGGTTGCTGACGGATTTTCAATCGTATGGCCATTTTCATGAACCTCGTTAAATCGCTTCATGAAATCAAATGCCATCTTATCAAGGTTGTCCATCATTTCCGGATAGCTTCCCTTTGTTGTGCCGTTGTCATCGTAACCGTAGGAATCAACGAGTCCCTGAAGCTTGCCCTGTTTTGCAAGCGCAAGCGGCGTTCCTCCAAGCGAAATCCCTGTGACCGGCTGCGGGCTGTTTGATGTCACCCCAATATCCGCTGGCGTGACTGAAAGTGCAGAACTGCTTGTCCCATCAACAAGCTGAACCCGTTTTCCATCCTTGTCCATCACATAAACATCAAGCATGCCATCAGCAATATCAAGCGCATTGCCGCCTGTTTTCACTCGTTCAGTCTCAACAGGCACCAGTTCAGAGAGCCTGTCCAGCAATACATCACGATTATCATATAAGTCATTCGCCAGGTAACCATGCGGCTCAATCTCCGAAATCTGCTTATTGATATTGCTGATTTGCGTTGCAATCGAATTAACCTCTTTCACTGTGATATCAATCTGCGAACCAAGGTCGTTTTGAATCGCCGTAAGAGAATTACTCATATAGTGGAACGTCTCCGCAACCGCAACACCGCGCTGGCGGACGACCGACCTGGCACCGGAATCATTCGGATTCACAGCGAGGTCCTGCAAGGACTGCCAGAAGCGGTCCATCGTCTTGGCGAGACCATTTTCGGACGGCTCATTCATGATCTCTTCCATATTGGCCAGTGCGGAACTCCGTGATTCCCAGTAGCCAAGCTTCGTATTCTCCGAGCGGTACTGGACATCAATAAAACTCTCCCGCACACGCTGCACCGAACCGGCTTTTACACCTGTCCCAACCTGTCCCGGAATTTGCGGGCGGTTCCGGCCTGCCGGCGGATACGGTTCCGTCTCTTCAAAGTTGATGCGGTGACGCGAATAGCCCGGCGTATTGGCATTTGAAATATTCTGTCCGGTTGTATGTAAAGCGGATTGCTGGGTGAACATGCCGCGGCGGGCTGTTTCCAATCCTGAAAAAGTCGAACTCATAAATGGTGCCTCCGATCTCGGTTATGCTTTGGAATCAAAAATCGAGCGTCCTGACTGGCTTTTCTGCTGCGGTTTGCTGTTCGGCCGGCCGTATACCACCTGTTCAGGCTCCGGTCTCATTAAATCGAGCGATAAATGGACATAATCAAGCGAGCTCTGGACAAGTTCCTGATTCAGGTCATTTTTCAGCTTCAACGTTTGCAATGTCTCCGTAAGTGCCGTTTGCAGCCCTTCAAGCTGTTCCCGCTCTCTGCCGGATGTCCTGCTGATGATTTCATTCAGCGATACGCTCTCCCCGGCTGAAAAAGCGGCAGCAGCCTGCTCGCGTTCAGCATCCGCCGACTTGATGGCCTGAACCACCTTCGCTTCTTCTTTTACAAGCTGATTCAGGGCTTCCATATCGCCTTTCTTGATGATATCCGTTTTCCGATCAGCAAGCTCAACCAGGCTGCGGTGCAGCTTCAGCAGCTTTGCAAGTGACTGGATGAGTGCAATGATGCTATGCGCCAATGGAAACCCTCCTTTTCACAACTATTTTTTAAACCAGAAGTCCACCATTTTCTTAGCGACTAACTGCGGATCGACTTTATACGTACCTGATTCCACCTGCTTCTTGATCGCCTCAACTTTTTCCTGGCGTTCCGCTTCAATTGGTGACTTTTGCTGCATCTGCTGCGCTTCTTTGGAAATTTCGATTTTATCGGTCTGCTTGCTGTTCATTTGTTTGGCTTGCTCCACTTTGTCGAGCTGCTTTTTATATGGGTTTACATTCATATTGCCATATTGATTGCCGTTCACCTTCATGACCCTTCACCTCTTTCGGAATTTCGTTAAGGTCTCTTTTTATTATCGGTCTATCCCTTTCACTTTTTCAGTGACTGCAGGATTATTTATCGACTGAGTAATAAGTAGCGGTTTTTTCTTTCAGCTTGCGGGCCTCTTCCCGTTTTTGTTCCTCACTGTGGTTCATTATATCGTTTCGAAGCGACGTCTTACAATCATCGCACAACTTTCCTTCGCGAATGGTGTTGCCGCACTTCGCACATGGATACCCCAGATTCGGAAACTTTGACAGCTGCAGCCTTCCTTCTTTGATAAACCTGAGAATAAGCTTTTCTTCCACGCCGGTGCTTTCTGTTACCTCTGCAAGTGTCGCCATGCGATTTTCCCGCTTGCGGATGAACTGGTACACCGTTTCAAACTTCTTATCCTCTTCCTTCTTACAAGCAGGGCAAATGTCGCGGTAACTTTTTACAAAAAGGGTGCCGCATTGGACACAGTTTGCTAATTCTCCCATCTTTACTCCTCCAACGTTCGTTATTCTATTCTTTATATCGGCATCTTTTCGGCAAGGTTTAATTTTCTTCATCCGCGTGCGATCGTAATTGAGGAAACTTCTTTTACCCCATGCTCTTTCAGGGTCCTGGCGGCAAAACGGAGAGTCGAGCCGGTCGTATAAATATCATCGATGAGAAGTGCCTTTTCAACTGGCATTCCCCTTTCTTTCATGTAAAACGGATTGGGCTGAGCCATTCTTGCTTTCCGGTCCTTTTTACTCTGCTTCTCACCATGTTTCCGTTCAAGCAGATGAAAAACAGGGTGGCCGATATGTGCAGCAATGGCCTCAGCCTGGTTGAATCCGCGTTCATAGAGACGTTCGGCGCTAAGCGGAATTGGCACCAACACGTGTTGATCAAACGTTTGTTTAACGTTTCTTTTAAGTGGAGAGGAGAAGATTCCCCTCAATTGATAATCACCTCTGTACTTGAAGCGGGCCATGATTTCCTTCAATCCGTCGTTATAATGAAAAAGAGATACATTACGGGTAAGGATGCCGGCCCACTCCGGCTGTTCTTCCCAGCGGATGCAGTCAATGCACCGGTCCTTTTCAAAATAGGCGGCATCCAGAAGATTCAAATCACGGCCGCATATCATGCAGGGGTTATCCCGGCTGATCGGTTTGAGCAATGCAGCGCAAATTTCACAAAGCGGGTCATCCCCTTTCTTTATAAAACTCACCCATGTGAACGCTGAATCGATCGGCTGATGGCACCACAGGCAATGACTCATTTCAGCAGCCCACTGTCGCGCGCTTCTTTATTCATCTTGTTGATATGATTGTAAGCAAGCTGCATCGCTTCCGTTGCGCCGAAATGAAAAAACGTTACATTCCCACGGGGCTGTGCGGCACTCCGTCCGACCCTGCCGGCAATCTGGACGAGCGCGCTCTCCGTGAAAATCGCCGCTTCACTACCGAGAACAGCAGCGTCAAGCCCGGCAACCGTTACGCCGCGTTCCAAAATAGTCGTCGTGACGAGCAGCGAGATTTCGCTGCGCCTGAACTTTTCCACTTTCTCTTTTCGATTCAGATCTGCTGCATGGACCCCTTCAATATCATGAGAAAAGTTTTTGAGGATATTGACGGTTTGCTGGAGGGTTTCAAGGTCGGGGACGAACAAAAAGGCAGGAATGTTTTCTTCCAGACGGGTATTGACCCATTTCTCCACACGCACAGGCAGCTTCCCCTTTGAAATATGCTTCTTCCATTGACCGCACCATTTAAATTCCGGCAGGGGCAAAGGCTGGCCATGATAGCGGGCAGGGATGCGTACCGCCGGAAGCTGGTTCTTTTTTACTTTTCGTTTCAATTGCTTTGAAGGCGTTGCGGTAAGGTAAATCCGGGCCGCTTCTTCTTTTGCAGCCTGATCAGCGGCATATTGAAGGGAGGAATCGAGGCTGTAAGGAAACGCATCCACTTCATCAATGATGATCACATCAAACGACCGGTCATACCGCAGCAGCTGGTGGGTTGTCGTGATGACGAGCCGGCCCTGCCTGGTGCGGTCTTCGCTCCCTCCGTAAAGGGTGATGATTTCTGTATCGGGGAATACTTCCTTGAGCCTCGGGGCAAGCTCAAGCACCACATCCGTCCTTGGAGCGGCGAGGCACACCTTCAAGCCTGTTTTGAGTGCTTGCCCGATCCCTTTAAAAAGGACCTCCGTTTTCCCGGCTCCGCATACCGCCCAAACAAGCAGGCTTGAATGGTTCCGCACCGCTTCAACGACATGATCGGAAGCTGTTTGCTGTCCTGATGAAAGTTCACCATCCCAGATGAGCGGATTTTTCTGCATTTGATATGTAAGCGGCGGGCCTGTCCAGCTAAGGAGCGGTGTACATTCACTCACCCTCCCGCTCATGATGCAGTGACGGCAATACGTGCACACTTCCATACACCTGGCACATTTGAATGAAGCAAACAGATCCGGATGCTTGTTGCCGCAGCGATTGCAAAACGGTCCTCCTTTTCTCTTTTTGACGCCGTAGTCATATGCAAGGTATCCATTTTCGTAATGCTCATGAAGTGTATTTAAGTCAAAGGGAAGTTCATCTAGAAGGAGTTTTTTGCCGGCAAGAGCCAGCTGTAGTATTTTACTGAAAATGAAATGATGATTCTGGGGGATCAGCGGAAGTTCGTCAATTGCTGAAAGCTGTTTAAGATCCGCGTTTTCCGGAGCCAAAACTTCAGGGACAAGCTGCTGTTTTCCTGATAAAGAAAGAGAGGCAAACTTCATGAAGCTGCCTCTCCCTGCCACTTTTCTCTCAAAACGCCACTCCTATTTCTTATACCAGCCCAGCCCGAGCGAGCCTTCGCCGAGATGCGTCCCGATGACGGGGCCGAAGTAACTGACGTTCACTTCCACATTCGGATACTGCTTTTCAAGGTCCTTTTTCAAAGCTTCTGCTTTCTCGGGGCGGTTGGCGTGGATTGCGGTCGCTGTTATCGCAGCGCCGTCCTTAGCATCTTCGTGGAAAAGCTCTTTAATCCTTTTAACCGCCTTCTTCTCGGTGCGGATTTTTTCATATGGCACAATTTTCGTATCTTCAAACACAAGGACCGGTTTCACCTGCAGCAGGCTGCCGACGAATGCCTGGGTCCCGGAAAGCCGGCCGCCGCGCTGAAGATGCTGAAGATTATCCACCATAAAATAAGCGCGGACCGATTTTTTCATTTCGTCCAACCGCACAATAATTTCCTGCGGGTCCACCCCTTTGAGTGTAAGTCGGGCAGCCTCACGGACATAAAACCCCTGCACTTCGCAGCTGATTTCCGAATCATAAGCGTACACTTCAGCTCCTTCAACCATCGTGCCGGCAGACAGCGCCGTCTGATATGTGCCGCTGATGCCGCTCGATAAGTGAATGGAAATGATGGCGTCATAGTCCTTTGCAAGCTTCTCAAACAGATCGACAAACTGGCCGATCGCCGGCTGCGATGTTTTCGGAAGTTCTTCAGAATGCTTGATTTTATCGTAAAAATCCCCGGTCTTCATTTCCACTTCTTCCTGGTACGATTCATTGCCGAAAATGACATTCAGCGGAATCATATGAATATTAAGCTCTTTCCGGACCTCTTCCGGCAAATAAGCCGTACTGTCCGTTACAACCGCTGTTTTCATTCCATAACCTGCCTTCGTCCTGTTATTTATCACTTCATGATATAGATGATTGCAAAGAAAGATTTATATACCAATATTGTACCGAAGTTCCAATGATTGTACTAGTAGGTTATTCTGTTGCCTGGCAATTGCGAGGCAATTGCCAGGCAACTATTTCCCGCATTATTTCCCGGCCGCACAAAAAAGACGCAGCGGAATCCATCTGCGCCTTCCCTTATTATTCGATTACTTCACCAGCCGCTTCGCCCCAAGGTACCGGGGCTGCCAGTAGCTATTCGACAGGTTTGATATCGTGACGCCGGTTGATGTGCCGGCGTGGATGAAGTTACCGTTGCCAAGGTAGATGCCCATATGTGACGGGCCTTTTTTGTATGTTTCGAAATAGACAAAGTCACCGACTTGCGGTTTCGGGACAGGTGTCATCCGGTCCCAATAAGAAGCAGTGCTCAGCCTTGGCATGCTGTATTGCTTGTTGATGACGTATGCGATGAAACCGCTGCAGTCAAAGCCTTCTGGCGTGTTGCCGGCCCACAGGTAAGGTACGCCGATATGTTTCTTGGCGTCTGAGACAAGCGAAACAGGATTCAATATAGCTGCCGTGCTGCCAGCAGCAGGAGTCCTATTCTCTGTATCCTTTAATGATGTGCCTAATTTCAGTTTCTGGCCGGCATATATGTGATTGCTCTTCAAATCGTTAAGCTCCTTCAGCTTTGTCACTGAAATGCCAGCCGCTGACGCAATCTCCCAGATCGTATCGCCTGGCTTCACAACATAAACTCCTTCTTCAACGCTACTTGATTCTTCTTTTGAGGGTTGGGGCTGAGGTGCTGGTTCTGTCTGTCCGCCATGAACAAGCAGTTTTTGCCCTGGATAAATGGTAGCAGATGTAAGATGATTCAGCGATATAAGTTCATAATAGGACATGCCAAACCTGGCGCCGATTCGATATAAGCTGTCTCCGCTTACTACGATATATGTACCCGTCTTTACAGGTGCTGCCGGTTCATGTTTTACCGGTGACGGAGTTGGTTTTGCAGCAGGCTCAGGATCAGGTTTCACAGCCGGTTTCTCTGTTCCCCCGCTTTCAGCACCGCCCTTTATAGTAAGCTTCTGGCCCGGATAAATCGTTGTCGACGACAAGTTGTTCCATTTCATGATATCCCGATAGGAAACACCGAATTTCGCTCCAATTTTCGAAAGGCTATCACCGCTTTTTACGATGTATGTACTGCTTGCGGCTGGCTCCTCGGCAGGCTTGGCATTTTCAGATGCATTCGAACCTGAAGGTTGTGACCCATCAACAGGAGCTTTGCCTGGTGCAGTTCCCTCAATTTTCAGTGTCTGGCCCGGATAAATCACAGTGGACGTCAAGCCATTCCATTTCATAATATCTTGATATGCAACACCGAATTTTACCCCGATTTTCGAAAGGGTGTCCCCTCTTGCAACTGTATAACTTGACATATTCTGCATGACAGCCGCCTGAACAGAAGAATCATTTTCTGTCGTTTTCAACTGCCCTGTTTTATCGGGGATTTCCAGCTTTTGTCCCGCGTAAATCGTATCAGACACCAACCCGTTGACCAGCCTGATCTCATAAACACTTACCCGGTACCGCTGCGACATCTCCCACAGCGTTTCACCGGATTTCACCTCATGTGATGCCGCTTCTGCTTGTCCTGCCGAACCATGGAACAGCGCCAAACCGAGCAGCGCTCCGCCGCTCGCCGTCAACAACTTCTTCTTCATTTCCGCCCCTCCCAATCTGGCATTCTTACTTCTAACTTTATCCAAGCCGGTAAAATCTGTCTATACCTTTTTTCTTATTTTTGTGAAAATTAGAGTCTTTAGTCCCTTGTTGTCACTTTATAGTAATTCTATTTTTTATATCGGTTAATGTCGATGCACTTGTATCAAACTTCTGTATCGTTTTTTGATTTTCCTGTAGGCTTTACTGCAGCACGGTGTACCAAAACCACTCTCCCACCGCGCAAATCATATGGTCCTACATAATAATGGTAAGCAGGAGTATAAAAAGCTAGCTGAGAAACGGTTTCCTTTTTGCAGTGTCCAGGCAATTTCCTTCGATTTGCATTTGACTCAATCACATTTCTACTTCTGCCGCACTACACCAACATCAGCAAACCACTTTGCAAAACGAAAAAAGAGCCCGTCTCCGGACTCTTCTTATTACCATTTTTGCTCAACTATGAAACTTGCACCCAGCCATTCTTAATCGCCATAACAACTGCCTGGGTCCGGTCATTCACATTCAGCTTCTGTAAAATATTGCTCACATGGTTTTTAACCGTTTTTTCACTGATATAAAGCATCTCGCCAATTGAACGGTTGCTTTTCCCATCAGCCAGTAACTGCAGTACTTCGCATTCCCTGCGGGTCAGCAAATGCAGCGGCTTCCGGTATTCGACTTCCGCAAAACGGTTGCTGCCGCGTTTCTGGTTTTCCTCTGCCAGCCTGCGGTAATCCTTGACAAGATTATGTGTGATCTTCGGATGCAGGTAAGACCCGCCTGCAGCCACCACTTTGACGGCTTCAACAAGTGCATCAGCATCCATTTCCTTCAATAAATACCCTTGCGCCCCCGATTGGAGAGCGTGGTTCACATACGCTTCGTCATCATGGATAGAAAGGATGATAACCTTTGTATCCGGGTACGTATCCATCAATTGCCGCGTAGCTTCAACACCGTTTATATTCGGCATGTTGATATCCATCAGGACTACATCAGGCTGATAGTTTTCAAATAAAACAACTGCTTCAGTACCATCATCCCCCTCTGCAACAACAGTAAAAGTTTCTTCATAATCCAAAATCCGCTTTACTCCTTCACGGAATAATTGATGATCATCAATGATTACAATTCGTGTTGTCATCCTAAATACTCCCCCTCTGCGATAAGTTGTTGTATCTTGGCCGGCTTAACTTACTGCATCTCCTGGTCCGTTTAATGTGTGTCGAAAATACTATGGGCTCTTATAAAACACAGAGAAATAGCCAGCAGAGCGTTCTTTCCTTCAAATCATATTACAGGTCTTATTCCCCAAATCGTTTCCCCTGGAACCCCGTCTTTACAAAAAAGTCTAAAAATAGAAAACGGCCATTGAGCCATCAAACAACGGCACGAATCCCGATTACCAATTAATTGAAGTGAATCAAAGTGTACGGTGTCATCAAAGAGTTTGCGATTGCGAACAAGAATCCTTCCGGAAGTACCAAAAATAATGCTTTCGGCACAGAAACCGCCTTTTAGATGGACGCAATAATATGTAAAAACTGAAAAAGCAAGAAGCGTTCTCCCTTTTTCAGCAAGCAGCAATGCCGCTGCTTATCTAAATGACACTTTCCACTTCAGACTTCAGCGGCACCTGGATCGTAACGACAGTCCCTGCTCCTTCTTTTGAATCAATGGCCATCTGTCCATCCAGCATATCAATCCGCTCTTCCATGCCCATCAAGCCAAACGATTTGCCCTTTGCCTCTTCAAGGTTGAATCCTTTACCATCATCTCTGATGACTACATTAGCATTCTTTCTGCCGATTTCAAGTTTCACCTGGATTTCTTTTGGCCGGGCATGCTTTATGGCATTTTGGACAGCTTCCTGTATCAAGCGGAAAAGCGCAACTTCATATTTGGAGGCAATGCGCGCTTCTAAACCGAAACTCCGAAAATGGATTGCGATTTTATTGTATTCTTCCATGCTGCTTAAATACTTCTTCAATGTTGGGATAAGTCCAAGATCATCAAGCGCCATCGGTCTCAAATCGTAAATGATCCGGCGTACCTCATACAGTGCGCTTCGCACCATCTCCCGCAAATCGCGGATCTCGGCAACCGCATCATCGACAGCGCCTGTCCGGGACATCCGATCAATCAGTTCGGAGCGCATCATGACATTGGCAAGCATCTGTGCGGGACCGTCATGGATTTCACGGGACAGCTTACGGCGTTCTTCTTCCTGCGCCTCAATGATCTGCAGGCCGAATGCCTGCTTTTGCTTGGCATTTTCCAACAGCTCACTGACCTGCCGCAAATCACTGTTCAAATAGTTGAGAACCACCGTGATCTGGCTGACAAGACCTTCAGCCCGCTCAACCGTTTCCTGCAATTGCTGCAGCCGCCGTTCCAGATCATCACGCCGTTCCCTGAGCTGCTTTTCCTCCTGGCGCATAAATTGCAGGTCCATTTGCACTTCATGGGCCCGTTCGTATGCATTTCGGATTTCCTCTTCGCTGTAATCCTTGAAATGCTTGCTCACCTCGGCAAGGCGGATCCTGGCAAACCGATAGTGAATTTCCAGCCGATCCGTTTTTTCGATTGTATCCGTTACTTTCGCACGGATATCTTTCAGCTCTTGAAGCAGTTTGTCATACTCTCTCCGCGATTCTTCCCCGATCTGGAAAATCTCACTCTTGCTGTCCGATACGGTCTTAATCATTCTTTCCAGAATCGAATCTAAGGATTTAGCATCAAGCGAATTGGATGACATCTCGATTCCTCCACTTAACTTTAACGAACATGGACCTAACGGACTACAACCTTAAGGCCTATTTCGGGCATAGGCCTTTGTAACGGCTGGTCCGGTCACAGTATAGTGTTCGCCAAGCAAAAGATATATCTGTACATTAAAGGTAAAAAGAAACATAATTTGCCGGGAGTTTTATACCGACTTATAATAATTATGGTATACTTATTTACCTTACGATTGCAGGGGGTATAATACTTATGTTATCAACCTATTATACCGTAAAAGGGTACGGTGAGCATGAAATAAACATACAAAAATCACGGTTTATCGGATACGTAAAACGGACCGAGACTGAAGAAGAAGCACAGGCGTTCATCCAGGAGATCAAAAAAAAGAACTGGAATGCGAACCATAACTGTTCTGCATACATGATTGGTGAACATGATCTTTTACAAAAAGCAAACGATGATGGGGAACCAAGCGGAACAGCTGGAGTTCCAATGCTTGAGGTCCTAAAAAAAAGAGAACTCAAAGATACCACAGTTGTGGTAACACGTTATTTCGGGGGAATCAAATTAGGATCTGGCGGACTAATCAGAGCGTACGGGAAATCTGCTTCTGAGGTAATCAACAAGGCAGGAATTATAGAAATGAAACTAATGCAAGTAATGGAACTAACTATTGACTATACCTTGCTTGGCAAATTAGAAAACGATCTTAGGACTTCAAAATTTATTTTAAAAAAAGTGGAATATTTGGAAAAAGTCAAAATTCAAGTATACATCCAATCGGGTGAGGAAAATTTGTTTACCTTCTGGGTAGATGAACATACAAACGGTCTAGCCGATGTAAAGAAACGCCAAACGAAGTACCTTGAGTTTGACGTTTAATTTTTGTGAGGGGAATTTTATGGGAACAAAAAGAACAAGAAGAAAATTACAAAGAAATAAAAAGTTTAAACGGGCTTTTATTATTATATCTATTCCTCTTTTAAGCGTAGTTACTTATTTAAGCTATATCACCTATCAAGCATTTACAACAGCTAATACGTCTTATGCCGAGCTGGATAGAGGCGAAAAGTCAGAACTTCGGCAAAATGAAGTAAAAGTAAGCACCACTCCCATTTCCGTATTATTGACTGGTGTTGAAAATTATTCATCAAACATGGGTCCCGGCAGGACAGATACCATTGTCGTAGTAACTTTTAATCCTTCTGAAAAGACAATCAAGTTATTGAGCATCCCGCGTGATACCCTTGTTAACATCTCTTCTTATGGAGAGGATAAGATAAACCATGCTCATGCATTCGGAGGGCAAGATTTAACCATTAGTACCATCGAGGACTTTCTGGATATTCCAATTGATTATTATGCTTCTGTTAATTTTAAAGGGTTCACCAGTATAATTGATGTCCTTGGGGGTGTAAACGTTAATGTGCCTTTTGACTTTTGGGAAAAAAGATATGGAACAACCGAGAAAATTTATTTTACGGAAGGTGCAATGCATCTAAACGGAGAAGAGGCTCTTGCCTATGCGAGGATGAGAAAACGGGATCCAAGAGGGGATTTTGGCCGCAGTGAAAGGCAGAGGGAGATTATTACCTCTGTAATCCAAAAAGCAACAGTTCCTTCTTCTTTGTTTAAAATTGAAAATATCAGGGAAGTAATCGCCAAAAATCTAAAAACAAATTTTAAAGTTTCTGAAGGTATTGCATTGGCAAAATCTTATCCTGATTTTGATACAAGCCAAATTGAAGAAATTAAACTAAACGGCCACGACAATTATATAGATAATGTTTACTACTTTGTAGCGAATGAAGACTCAATAGATAAAGTTCAATCCGAGTTAAAACAACATCTGGAACTGGAAGAATAAGGGGGGGATTCCGTGCCGAATGATGCAAAAGTTATTGTATACAGGGATATTTTATTACCAAAGTCAGAAACCTTTGTTAAGGAACAAGCAGATAACCTGGTACGTTTCAAACCGGTGTTTGCCGGATATAAGTATATCAACTACGGAATTCAACTTGACAGCAATAATGTTATTTGCAACCAGAAAACTGATACTGCACGAACCACTATCAAAGAGGCATTAATCAAGACATCCGGGTTAAACTGGAAATTAATTAAAGAAATACAACAAGTTCAACCAAGATTAATACATGCCCAATTCGGGCCAGATGGATCCCTGGTGTTGCCAATCGCCAAAAGGCTAAACCTTCCATTGTTGGTTTCCTTTCATGGTTATGATGCCACTATGGATGATCAATCATTACTAAAAGGATCATTTAATGCAAGGTATTATGTACGAAATAAAGAAAAATTGATGAAAAATGCCACAAACTTTATTGCTGTATCGAATTTTATAAAAAGCAAGTTAGTGGATCGGGGATTTCCCCAGGACAAAATCATGACTCACTACATTGGAATCGATACGGAGAAATTTGCAAAATCAAGCACTACAAAAAAGGAGAATACTGTCCTTTTTGTTGGAAGGTTGGTACCCAATAAAGGGTGTAATTATCTTTTGCAGGCAATGAAAAAGGTTCAAAACAACATAAGTAATGCTGAATTAATTATTATTGGAGATGGTCCAGAAAAGGAAAAGTTAATGAAAACAGCAAAAGAGCTAAATATTTCATGCAAGTTCCTCGGCCACCAGCCACAAGAGGAAGTCATAAACTGGCTTAACAAAGCTAAAGTGTTCTGTGTACCTAGTACAGAAGTAGAATCCGGAGCCTCCGAGGGACTTGGGATGGTTTTTTTAGAGGCCCAGGCCATGGGAGTTCCGGTAGCCAGTTTTAAAACTGGCGGTATTCCAGAGGCGGTACTGGATAAACAGACAGGTTTCTTGTACGAGCAAAGAAATTGGAGCAAACTTGCAGAAGGTATAACAGCCTTATTAGAAAACGAACATCTATATAACCAATTTTCAACCAATGCCGTAGTCCATGTTAATAAACGCTTCAACATTATAAAACAGACCAATGAATTAGAAACAATTTATCAAGATATATCGTCTAATAAGTAAAGCTCTTTTTGGTTGAAAGTTTTTCTTGACCATTCAGAAAAACGCATGTAAGCTTCTATTGGTACTTGTAATTTTATTTTCGGTATATAAAGAGGTGTCATAATAATGACTATGCACTATACCATCGCATTTATTGTATCAATGTTGGTCGCATTTTTTTCTACACCAATGATAAAGTGGATCGCAATCAAGATTGGTGCTACAGATACTCCTAACGGAAGAAAAGTGCACACAAAAATCATGCCTCGATTAGGCGGTTTAAGTATTGTTCTTGGTGTCCTGGTTGGATATCTTTACCTTAGACCAGTCTTGCCGTACTTTACTCCTATCGCAATTGGGGCTACCATAATAATCATCATTGGTATACTTGATGATAAATATACATTGCCAGCCAGTATAAAATTTTTGGCACAGCTGGCTGCAGCAATAATTGTAGTTGCATCCGGCCTGAAGGTTGATTTTGTAACATTACCTTTTAACGGAAAAATTGAACTTGGGGTTTTCGGCTATATAGTGGCAGTCTTATGGATTGTAGGTATCACCAATTCGATAAATTTAATTGATGGACTAGATGGATTGGCTGGCGGAGTAGCTGCTATAGCTACGGGAAGTATACTCGTAATGGCACTTATCGACAATCAGTTTGCGGTAGTAGCCTTGTCTGTCATACTTCTCGGGAGTACACTTGGCTTCCTGTATTTCAATTTCCACCCAGCAAAAATATTCATGGGTGATACGGGAGCATTATTCCTGGGTTATACAATATCTATAATATCTATGCTTGGCCTATTCAAAAGTGTTACTGCGTTCAGCTTGATAGTTCCGATTATTGTGTTAGGTGTGCCCATTGTAGATACATTCTTCGCGATTATTCGTCGTTTCCTAAATAGGCAAAAAATATCGGCACCAGATAAATCACACTTGCATCACTGTCTTTTAGGACTCGGATTTAGTCACAGGAATACAGTTTTGCTAATCTATTCACTAAGTTTATTTTTCGGGCTGTCAGCTATATTATTTTCAGCCGCAACCATGTGGGGATCATTTCTTATTGTGTTTCTGCTCTTAATTGTTATACAAGTTACAGCAGAAATAGTGGGATTAATAGGAAACAGAAGAAAACCATTAATAAATACAATGAAGAGAATATATTACGCAAATTCTCCACGTTCAAAAAGCAAATAACCTTTAAAGTTTGCACTTTTTAGTGCAAACTTTTTTGTTTTTTATATAGTAAATACCCTAACTCCTTAACCTTAGTTTCCTATTTTCTGTAATTTAGTAAAATAATGTTTTAAAAATCACCTCTAAAGTAGTATAATTGCTTTCGTGATAGCTTATTACACATCAAGAGACTTAGTTACGGAAAGGGAAAGTGTTATGAAATTAATTATTTCACTAGTGAGCAGCATTTTTTTATCGACATTGCTGTTGTTAAATCAGTCATTTGCTAATGGTTTTTTTATAAAAGATCCTCGACTTGAATTGGCTGTTCAAGATAGTTTTGGAGAAACAAATTCTGAAAACCTTACAAAAGAGACCCTAAATACAATATCTCAGTTTGATGGAAGCTGGTATGATATCACAGATCTATCAGGAATAGAAAATGCCAGTCAGATAAATCACTTATACTTAACGGGAAATCAGATTAATGATATTGCTCTTCTTACTGGTTTGGAACATCTAGAAACGTTAGATTTGTCAAATAACAATATTTCCGATCTAAGTCCACTAGATGCTTTGCAAAACATATCCTTTCTTAGGCTTGATTCAAATGCTATAGCAGATATCAGCCCGCTGAGTGATTTAGAGTTCTATGGTGAACATACAGAACTTCTAATTGATCATAATAACATAAATGACTTGTCACCTCTCCTTTCAATTAAATTCAGTGAAATTAACTCAGAATTCCTTTTGGATATTTCTTTTAACAATATAAGTGAAGTCAGTAGTCTCCAAAACCTTTCAAATACTAAAGTGTTAGAGGCATCCAACAATAAAATCAGCAATATAAACGGACTTGAGAACCTTGCTGATTTACAGTATTTAAACCTCAGCCATAACCAGATTGATAATCTATCGAGTTTAAGTATACTTAACAATTTAAGAGACATTAATTTAAGTAATAATATCTTAACAACTATAACAGGCTTGAACTTTTACAAAGGCCGAAACTATTATCTGGATTTGAGCAATAACAATATTAACGATATTAGTAACCTAGTAAATGTCACTAGTGGATATATAGATTTAAGAAACAATAAAATAACAACTATATCTTCCCTAAAAAATTTTCGAAAAGGTACCGTATTACTTAACGGAAACCCTCTATTGTCGCAATCTACAGAAATAATTGAGATGCTGAAAAGCTGGGGAGTAAATATATTGCATGATCCGATAGCAGCCCCGGAAGCAAGTTCTGAAAGAATCTTCGGCTCAGGAAGATATCAGACAGCGGCAGAAATATCTCAGCAAGGCTGGGATAATTCCCAAACAGTTGTAATTGCAAGAGGAGACTCATTCCCTGATGCACTTGCAGGTACTCCACTGGCTCATTCGCTTCACGCTCCAATATTATTGACAGAACAGTCCAAACTAAGTACCGCCACTAAAAACGAAATAGTACGTCTCGGCGCCACAAAGGCCATCATATTGGGAGGAAAGAATGCTATTACTCAACAAGTTGAAATTGATCTTCAAAATATTAACGTAAAAAATATAGAAAGAATAGCAGGAAATGGCAGATTCGAAACAGCAAGAAAAATAGCTGGACGTGTCAACCAAAACCCTGAGAAAGCTGTTATTGTTTATGGCTACAATTTCCCGGATGCTCTCGCCATAGCATCTTATGCTGCCCAAAATGGGTATCCAATATTGTTAACAGATAAAGATAAACTCCCCTACCATACAAAGGAAGCACTAAAAGGTGTAGAAAGTACTATAGCGGTAGGAGGAGAAACTGTAATCAACAGCAGTGTCTTTGAGCAACTTGAAAATCCTTTAAGAATTAATGGAACGAATCGTTACGAAACAGCTGCAAAAGTTATAACAAAACTCAAGTTATTTCCTGACAGTGTTTTCATCGCGAACGGTAAGGGATTTGCAGACGCACTGGCTGGATCTGTATTAGCAGCCAGGAGACAAAGTTCTTTATTACTCGTAGAGTCAGATAAAGTTCCCAAAGAAACTGTGAAGATTTTTAATGATTATCAAATTTACCATCACACTGTGCTGGGAGGAAAAGCAGTTGTTGAGGATTCAGTCATAAATACATTGCTGTCCATAAATAATTAAAATCATAGTTACAAGCGGGGGAATAATACGTGCATTTGTTTAAAAAAGTAACGCTGGCTGTCATTTTTGTATTTTCTTTATATCTAATTATTGAGGAAGACTTGCATGCTGTTTCTTCTTCCAATAACATTGCCTTCTTTTATGTTTCCCATCAAGATGATGAGCTTCTTACAATGGGGAATGCTATAGTAGACCACCTTCATAACGGTTTCGATGTTCACGTAGTATTACTAACCGACGGAGCAGCTTCTACCTCTATAAAAACAGTTAATGATAAACTGAATGAAGAGTCATATAACTCCATTACAGTGGAACAGTTTTCAAAAGCGCGAAATAGAGAGTTTCTTCGATCAGCCTCAGCACTTGGTGTGAAAAGGAAAAATATTCATTTTGAAAACCTTCGTGATGGAAAAACAACAACTGATCAAATTAATAAAATTATGAGAAGATACAGCGCTCTTTATCCAAATGCAAGGCATAACTCATTCAGTTATCATGACGATCACAGGGATCATCAAAACTCTGGCTTATCCCTTTTAAACCTATATAATCATGGTTTCATTAATAATGTTTTATTTTATATTCAGAATCGAGAAATGAGTCAAATAGATGGCCAATATGATTATTATGGACATGAATATGACCCTTTTATTCAACAAGCCATTCATGCATACTCAGAATGGAATCCAGCCAGGTACAAATATGCTATTGGAAGGACATCAGTAAGTTATGACTTTGAATTACTGCTAAATGACCCAAGGAGTAAATACCATCTACCAAATCAATAACAAC